>JAQBNN010000198.1 GCA_028288505.1 Segetibacter sp.
CTGGCTCAAAAAAAACTACTTGATATACTTGCCAACTACCGGCAGCTTTTGAAACTCGCTCTTTTCTACAAACAAAATAAACCTGAGGTAAATAAATAACAGGAAAACAGCAAGGGCTAACGATACCAATAAGTGCGGCGCAAAATAAGTAACACCTGTATGAATAAAATATAAAGCAACTGCGATGAACATGTAAGCAAGCAACTTTTTCCATGCGTAAGGAACGCGGTATTCTTTCTGTCCCCAAACAAAACTTATAACCATCATCGAACCATAACAAAAGAACGTAGCCCACGCACATGCAAGAAATCCATAGGTAGGAATGAAAACAATATTGATAAGAATTGTGATGGCTGCACCTATTAAAGTAATGTAAGCGCCGGCCTTTGTTTTATTGCCCAACTTATACCAAATACTAAGGTTGTAGTAGATGCCAAGGAACATGTTGGCAAGCAAAAGTATTGGAACAATACCTAGCCCAACCCAGTACCTTTCATCGCGTATAAAGTATTTTAATACTGGTAAGAAAAGACTCACTACTAAAAACATTACACTGATAGTTATGACGAAAAACTTCATTACACGTGCATAAATGCGCTGCGGATTCGCACCTTCCGACTGCTTGAAAAAGAAAGGTTCTGCACCCATTCTGAATGCTTGGATAAACAACGAAATAAGAATAGATAATTTGTAGCACGCACTATAAATACCAACCTGCTCATCCTTAAAAATATTATCTCCGGGTACCAGCCAGCGAAGCATTAAGCGATCAAATGTTTCATTGATCATTCCACCCATACCTGCTATTATTAGTGGCATTGAGTAAATCATCATCTCCTTCCACAACTTTGTGTTGAACTCCACTTTCACCGACCCGATCTGGTTCATTAATAGTAATAAAGTGAACCCTGATGCAAGCACGTTGGCAACAACAATATAAGTAACCGGGTTAACGTCAGTACGATAAAAATAACTGATCCAATGGTTAGGATTTGCTTCTAAAATTTCAGGGCAGTAAGAAAGAAAAAATACCGTTGCCGCAATATTAATAAGGATACTTGCTATACGAATAAAGGCAAACTTCTTCGGCCTCCCCTCTTGCCTTAGCTTAGCAAACGGCAAGGTTGTAATGGCATCAAAAGCAATTACAACTATGGTTAATTGAATTAACTGCGGGTCATTAGGAACGCCGGCAAAAGCAGCGATCTGCGTTTGAAACGTCCATAAAAGAAACGAAAAAAGGATAGTTGAAATAAACAGTGAAATGCTTGCAGTGCTATAAACACTATTCTCATATTCCTTGCGTTGAGAGAAGCGGAAATAAGCCGTTTCAAAGCCATAGGTAAAAAGTACATTCAGCAAAGGAATAGCAGCATACACCAAACTCATTTTACCGTAGTCTGCAACAGCCAACACAGAAGCGCTGGTAAGGTAAGGCGTTAATAAATAATTTATAAAACGGGCAGCAATCGAGCTTACTCCATACCACATCGTTTGCCCTGCCAGCTTTTTAATTCCGCTCAAAAAAAGTCATTTAATTAAAACAAAAGTAGCGGTAACAAAGTTATTGGGAGTAAAATTAGCAGCGCCTATTGCGAGAACTTCCTATTGGTAAGTATAGTACTGTCGCTTAACGCATACATAAAAGCCTTTAACTGCCCGATCTCGAAATTGCTCAAAGGGATTTTGCTTTTAACAAAAGGATCAGTTGTCGGCCCGTTTACAACCTGGCTTCGGTAATGCTCCAAAACATTATCTAAATAAGGAAAGGTACCATCGTGCATATAGGGCCAGGTAAGTTGCACATTACGCAGAGAAGCTGTTTTAAATTTTAAAGAGTCGATGTTTTTGTTGGTAACCATCATCCTCCCCAAGTCCTTTGTATAAGTATTGAAAGGAATGCCGATGTTACGAAAACTATGATCAGAAAAAAGTGGCTCCTTGTGGCAGCCGCCGCATTTATTTGCAAAGATCTCGTAACCTGATTGTTCTGAAATATTAAAGGTAGCCTCGTTACGCTTAACCTTATCGTACTTGCTATTGTTACTAACAATCATTAATAAAAACTGGCTGATAGCCTTCGTCATCCTGTCTTCATTAATGGTTTCATCGCCAAAGGCATTTTTAAAGAGGCGCGGATACTCAGGATCAGTTCTTAATTTCTCAACAACTGCTGTAGTATTTTCCCCCATGTTGATAGGAGAATTAATATGGTTTACGTAAACCGATTCAAGTTTGTTAGTGGCACCGTCCCATCCAAATTCAGTTTGCCATGCAAGATTAACCAAAGGAGGCGCATTACGTATAGTATGGGAGTTGTTATAGCCATGACTAAGATCGTGATTGTAAGTACCAAAGGCTGCAACTTGTTGGTGACAACTTTCACAAGAGTGATTTCCATCCTTGCTTAACTTACCATCATAAAATAATTTCTTACCCAATAAAAATCCCTCTTCCGTTAAAGGATTCGATGAAAAATTATAAGCAGGTTGCGGCCAGCCTTGCGGCACCTCAAACTTTATTGCATTGCCAACTGCTACCTCTTTTTTCCTGCAGGCTTCCATTAGCCAAACGGCTAACGTAACTATTGCAACAAGTAATATCGTGATCTTCTGTTTCAATAAAATTTTATGTCTTACTTTTTTTGTTGACCAGCATTTTGTTTTTCATGGCCTCATCGTTGTGTCACTCACTTGTACTTTAAATCAAAATGCAACATTTCAAAATGAGAACCATATGGCAACGATCTCATCACACTTTATGAATAATCTTCACGCCTAACTTTCTTCCTTGCATTCTTTACAACTGCCTTCGTCTTCTTGCTTTCAATTCTTCTTTCCTTCGCAGCCCTCGACGGCTTTGTAGCTATTCGTGATTTCTTTTTTACCAGTGCCTGTTCTATTAACTGGTTTATCTTTTTTACAACTTCCTGCTTGTTGCCCAACTGGTTTCGCTCTGTTTGAGACTTTACTAATAAAACACCTTCAGCAGTAATACGGTTTGCCAATTTTTCTTTTATTGTCGCTTTCTGTTCGTCAGTAAAGTATTGCGAATCTTCTACCGCCCAACGGCCTTCAACCATAGTTTCTACCTTATTTACATTCTGCCCACCTGCGCCCCCACTACGTGCAGTTGAAAACATTATTTCATCGTAAACTTCTACCTTCATCTTTATAAAGATACAAGTAAAACTTTTTTGATAATGCGGGTTGTGATCCAAAGAGTAAGTGAATGTTCTGTAACTGTTGAAGGTAACATTACAGGCAAAATCGATACAGGTTTGTTAGTGTTGCTGGGCGTTGAAGATGCAGACCAGGAAGAAGACATCGAATGGTTAAGCAATAAGATTATCAACCTAAGAATCTTTAATGACGAAATGGGTGTAATGAATAAAAGCTTGATTGATGCCGGCGGCAACATTCTGCTGGTGAGCCAATTTACCCTACATGCAAGCACCAAAAAAGGAAACCGCCCCTCTTACATAAAAGCTTCAAAAGCTGAATTTGCAATACCGATGTATGAAAGAATGATAGCACGACTCGAATCAGCATTAGGTAAAAAAATTGAAACAGGCATTTTTGGAGCAGACATGAAAGTGAGTCTTGTAAACGATGGGCCGGTAACAATTATCATCGACAGCAAGAATAGGGAATGATTTGAAGGAAAGAAGGAAAAATTCATGAATAATTAATTAACGCAAACGTATTGGAACCAAAAACAAGAACAATGGACCTAACAATTAAACAAGCACAGGTAAACGTAGATGAATGGATAAAGACTGTAGGCGTACGGTACTTTAATGAACTTACTAACCTAGGCATGTTAATGGAGGAAGTTGGCGAGCTAAGCCGACTGATAGTTCGTAAATACGGCGAGCAATCTTTCAAGGAATCGGATAAAGGAAAAGATCTATCAGATGAAATGGCAGATGTATTGTGGGTGCTTATTTGCCTGGCCAACCAAACCGGTGTAGATCTTTCTACGGCTCTGCAGAAGAACTTAGAGAAAAAGAACCTCCGAGACAAAGACCGTCATAAGAATAATGAAAAGTTGTACTAGCACTCCTTACAAGTTCATTTTACAGTCAGCTTTTTAAAGCGGAACCAAATTCAATACTGCATTTCAGCTGAAGAGTGCGACGCAAGTAAAGCTGCAGGTAGTACAAATGTTGGCTACAAAAATATTCCCATACTTTTTTCCTTTACTCTTTTAGTAAACTTTTTTTCGAAAACTCCTATTCCTACTACAATTCAGGCCGCTCTTTGCAACTTTATAACAGCCGTTAGCATCTTTAAAGTGGATAGAATATAATAACAATTCAAGCTAACGATTATGATTTCACTATTACTCAGTTCTGCAATACAATACGGAGGAGCAATGTTGGTTGGTATTATTGTCGGTTTGCTCTTTAAAAGCTTTTTCGCTTCACAGGTTCAAAAGAAAATACGGGGTTACCAGGGCGACATTATTAGAAGCCATGCACGCATCCTGGAATTAGAAGCTCTAAACGACAGGCTGGAAAAGCGTTTACAAGGTGCAGAAACGACCTTTAAAAACGACCTGTTGGTTATGAACTAAGAAGTCGATTTTAATCCGTACACTACTACTTCCTATTTCATTTTACTAAAATTTCTTGGTAGGTTTGCCGCCATTATGACGACGAACGAGAACAAATTCCAGGAGATTATTTCCCACGCCAAAGAATATGGCTTCGTTTTCCCCAGCAGCGAAATTTACGACGGCCTTAGTGCTGTATACGATTATGGCCCATACGGTAGCGAGTTAAAAAAGAACATAAGAGATTATTGGTGGCGATGGATGACCCAGATGAACGAAAACATCGTGGGCATTGACGCCGCTATTTTTATGCATCCAACTACATGGAAGGCCAGCGGCCACGTTGATAATTTTAGTGACCCTATGATCGACAACAAGGACAGTAACAAACGCTATCGTGTTGATCATATAATTGAAGGCCTTGCTGACACCCTAAGATCAGAAGGTAAAGAAACTGAAGCAGACAAGCTTTTGGCAGAAATGGATGCCCTGCTTGCAGCGGAAGACTTTGCAGGCTTAAAAGACCTTATTTACACCAGAAACATTAAATGCTCTGTAAGCAACACTTGTAACTGGACGGACGTTCGCCAGTTCAACCTCATGTTCTCAACAGAAATAGGAAGTGTAGCTGAAGAAGCAGATAAAATATACCTGCGCCCTGAAACCGCACAAGGAATTTTTGTTAACTTTTTAAACGTGCAGAAGACTGCTCGTATGAAAATACCTTTTGGTATTGCACAAACAGGTAAGGCATTTCGTAACGAGATTGTAGCCCGCCAGTTTATATTTCGAATGCGTGAGTTTGAGCAAATGGAAATGCAATTCTTTATTCGCCCAGGCACCCAGAAAGAATGGTACGAATACTGGAAAGAGGCTCGCCTGCAATGGCACTTAAGCTTAGGTGTTAAACCGGAGAAATATCGCTACCACGATCACGTAAAGCTTGCGCATTATGCTGATGCAGCGCTTGACATTGAGTACGAATTCCCGTTTGGGTTTAAAGAGGTTGAAGGTATCCACTCAAGGACAGATTTTGACCTGAAGAACCACCAGTTGTACAGTGGCAAAAAAATGCAGTATTTCGATAACGAGATCAACCAGAATTATATCCCTTACGTAATTGAAACTTCTATTGGTTTAGACCGCATGTTCTTACTGATCTTAAGCGAAAGTTATGCGGAGGAGAAATGGACGAAAGAAGACGGCACCGCAGACAGCCGGGTTGTAATGCGCATTCCTGCTAAGATTGCCCCTTTGAAGCTGGCAATACTACCGCTCACTAAAAAAGACGGCCTGCCTGATATTGCAAAAGAGCTAATGAACCAGTGCAAACCTTTCTTCCGTTGCTTTTACGAGGAGAAAGATACTATTGGAAAAAGATACAGAAGAATGGACGCAATAGGCACCCCTTACTGTGTTACTATTGACCACCAGACTAAAGAGGACCAAACTGTGACGATAAGATACCGGGATAGTATGCAGCAGGAAAGAATACCAATGAGCCAGGTAAGAGAATTGGTACAAGCGAATATGTTGTAAAACTTAAAAGAACAAAAAAATCCGGGTGAAAGCCCGGATTTTTTTATATGTCTACTTTTAAAAAGTAACTGTTAGCTGAATAAAGATTTTCAGTACAAGTGAGTGACACAACGATGTTTAATTCTTATTCTTAAGATCGCTACCAAAATCACTCCGAAACGTTCTCTGTTACTCAGAAAGTGAAGAAGAGCTTCTCCTTCTCTTTCGCCTGCCTCTTCTTTTCCTTGGGTTTGTATTCTCACTATTTAAAAGCCAGTAGGCTAAAGCGCCATACGATAGGCCGAGGGGAACAAAAGCGAAGCCTATTGCGTACATTTTTAATTCTTTAAAATGCCACGCGGTAAAGAACATAATTACGGCCTCGAGCAACAAAATGGGCACGTTGCCATTGTCGAACGTTTTAAGGATGAACCTTTGTACTCCTGCAATTATAAAGAACAAACTGGCTATGCATACATAAATAGTTGTAGCCGTGTAGTTTTCCCTGTCGAACCATTTATTTACCTGTATAAACAGCACAACTCCTGTAACAATATGTGCTATCTGCACAATCTTCTCTTTCATCTTTTCAAACTTTTTTATCCATATAACTCAAGGTGGATATCCTTTTTATCGTAACCAAGATCTAAAATTCGTTGTTTTGCTTCATCTACCATATTTTTCCAGCCGCATAAATAAAAATAGGATGGGGCCTTTTCTTTGATAAGAATTTCTTCATAGAGGCTATGCACATAACCACGCTTTACAAAAGTATTGGTTTCAGGTTCACGCGAAAAGGTAGGCAGGTAATAAAAGTTTTCGATTTCCGATTGCAGCGCTTTCAGTTCCGCTCCGTAAAGCCAATCACATTCGAGCCTGCAGCCAAACAAAAGGTATAAGTTTTTATGAGGAATTTTATAGCGGTTAATATGCTGGAGCATGCTCCTGAAGGGCGCAACGCCAGTACCGGTACAAATAAAGAATATATCGCGATCCAGCTGCTCGGGCAATATAAAAACACCTTGCGGGCCACGAAGCAAAAGCTCACTTCCTTCACTCACCTCGTTAAACAAATAAGTAGTTCCCAAACCTCCTTCCAGCAGTACAATTACCAGCTCGATTACATTGGTTCCATCGGGGGAAGAGGCAATTGAGTAACTGCGCCATCGCTTGTTCTTTTTCTCGTGTATTGGGAGATCGAGCGTAACAAATTGACCCGGCTTAAAGTCAAAGCTGTCTACTTCAGGTATTTGTATCCAAAATCTTTTAGTCGAGTTAGTTTCATTAATAATCTTGGTAACAACGCCAGTGCGCCAGGGTTCGAGCATCGGTTAATTTTGTACAAAGTACAAATATGTGTTTACTGCAACAAATAAGATAAACAACACTAATAGTTGGGATTGTTGTAACAATGCAAGTAGTAGGCGATAGAGTACGAAGCAATTAGACATTTTTTTGATACCGGCTAATATTTTCATAGCGTCATCGTTGCGTCGCAATCCGTTCATCTTTTAGTTCAATGTGGAGCGTAAGGCTGTAGAATATAAAAAGGTAGAATGGTAAGACCTTGCATAAAAAGGAAAAGCCCACATTTCTGTGAGCTTTTCTTTAAGTCGGGGCTGCAAGATTCGAACTTGCGACCTCCTGCTCCCAAAGCAGGCGCGATAACCGGGCTACGCTACGCCCCGAAAATAAGATCCGGTTTTTTTAGCGGTGAGAGAGGGATTCGAACCCTCGGTACAGTTTAACCCGTACGACGGTTTAGCAAACCGTTCCTTTCGGCCACTCAGGCATCTCACCTCACGTTATTTCAAAATTTCTATATATCAAAAGAACAACCCTCTTTCTGTTTCTCATCACCTTCGTTTTCTAAAGGGTGGCAAAAATAAGCGTATTTAGTATTACTTACCAAATGAAAATGAAATTTTTTAAAAATTGTTTTACGAGTTCCTTCTAAGCTAACGGCAGAAGTACTAAAAGACATAAAAATTACATTTTCAATTGTTTATCTTCTTAGTAGACTTCTCGGGTTAGGAGGGTTATTGTCGTAAAGTCGAGGAAAATATTCTACTAATATGTAGATAATATAATGTGTTTCAATTCGAAACAGAAGTAACCATGGTGGTATCAAAATTGAAAAATAAAGTATTTATTATTTACCTTATTCGATTCTATGGTTGGATTAAAATCGCCGGGTTACAAAGACAACAATTTTGATCGCTCTTGCACGATCTATTATGCAGAAACCGAGGTTCGAGAAAGGCATAATAGAATGTCTTACGATCCTAAAACATTTACCAATCCTCGAAAATCCAATATTTCTTCCAAAAGCAAACAGCAATGGCTACTTTTTAATAAAGGGGGAAATACAAGCAAGAAAGAATATATAAATGAGAAACAGGCGAATTCGAATAAGTCTTGTTTCGGTTGCTTTAAAGCTAACTATTTTAGTTTTTATACCCTTAATACAAGCTTATTCGAGTTAAAATTTCATCTACAAAAATCAATAGTGTTAATAAAAATGTAGGAAAAAGGAAGTAAAAAATGGAAACTTTTTTTGGTGAGGGCAAGTGAAGTGTAAGGGAAAAACTAGAGCAAGCAACCCTATTAAAAATTACGACAAACTATTAGTATATGAAAAAGAAAATTGCCTTCATCAGCGAACATGCTTCGCCACTGGCCTCGCTTGGAGGAGTTGACAGCGGCGGTCAGAATGTTTATGTGGCCGAACTTTCAAAACATCTTGCTTCTCTTGGTTACGAGATAGATATATATACCAGGTGGGATAGCCGGTCAGTACAAAAAGTGGTTTACTGGAAACCGGGAATAAGGGTTGTACATGTAAAGGCGGGACCTATAAAGGTGATTGAAAAAGAAGATCTGCTACAATACATGCCTGCTTTTAAAGATGATATGGTGAATTTCATAAAGCAGAATAGTCTTAATTACGCTTTAGTTCACGCAAATTTCTACATGTCGGCATTAGTTGCTTCCTGGATAAAAACTGAGTTGAGCATTCCGTTTGTCGTAACCTTCCATGCTTTAGGTATTGTCCGCCAGATTTTCCAAGGAAAAGATGACAGATTCCCTACAGAAAGAATTGAAATTGAAAGGGAAATTGCACTTAATGCAGATACTATTATTGCCGAATGTCCGCAGGATCAGGATGATCTTATTAAATATTACGACGCACCTTTAGAAAGAGTAACTATCATCCCTTGTGGTTTTAGTGCTTCCGAATTCTACCCAATGGATAAAAGGTCAGCAAGAAAATTTGTGAAGTTAGACACCAATGAAAAGATATTACTTCAATTAGGTAGAATGGTTCCTCGTAAAGGCGTTGACAACGTTGTACGCGCTTTAGGTAAATTGAAAAATAGCTCGCAAAAATACAGGCTGGTTGTAGTGGGCGGCGAAACAGACAATCCTGATCCGCTCAGCTGCCCCGAAATTGCTCGCCTGCAAAAAATTGCTGATGAAGAAGGCGTAAGTGATAAAGTAACTTTTGTTGGAAGGAAAAACAGGGATCAACTTAAGTATTATTACAATGCTTCTGATGTTTTTATCTCCACGCCGTGGTATGAGCCTTTCGGAATTACCCCTTTAGAAGCAATGGCTTGCGGAACACCAGTAATAGGTAGTAATGTTGGTGGAATAAAGTACAGTGTTGTCGACGGTAAAACCGGCTACCTGGTTCCTCCAAACGACGCAGATTCTTTGGCTAAAAAAGTAGAAGGACTGCTAACAGATCAAAACAGGCTGGAGGAAATGCAGCACGCTTGTATAAAACGGGTAAATACCTATTTTACATGGGCAAAAGTAGCTACCCAGGTAGCGGCACTATATAAAAAAATACAAGTTCCTTCATTGGTTGGGCAGCAAAAACAGCCTGCGGGTGCAATGAGTAAAAAAAGCAAGGCAGCGTAATTTGGATTTTAAAACATGAGTGTACTAAAAGAGAAAGTTGTATTCATAGATAAAGATGGAACGCTTATACCAGATATTCCCTACAATATTGATCCTGGAAAAATAAGTTTAAGTGAAGGTGTATTACAAGGCTTACAACTATTAAAAGAGAGAGGCTATAAGTTTGTAATGGTCTCAAACCAGTCAGGAGTTGCAAGAGGGTATTTTACATTAGATGCACTGAAGGCGGTGCAGGAAAAGATTGAAACATTGGTATCAACAGCAGGAATACATTTCGAGCAATTTTATTTCTGCCCCCATCACCCGGAAGGAACAGTTGAAGAATATGCAATAGAGTGCAGCTGTCGCAAACCAATGCCGGGTATGTTACTACAAGCTGCCGAAGAATTAAATATTGATGTAACCAGTTCATGGATGATAGGTGACATTTTAAATGATGTAGAAGCAGGCAAAAGTGCGGGGTGCAAAACAATTCTTATTGATAACGGTAACGAAACCGAATGGCAGGTAGATGATAAAAGATCTCCTGATTTTATTGTCAAAACTTTTCTTGAAGCTGCTAACTGCATAAGTGAATATTCATCATACAAAATTGAAACTGTATGAATGACTGGAAACATGTAAAGAATATTCTTATCGTTCGGGCTGACAACCTTGGAGACCTCCTGATGTCAGTGCCAGCTATAAGGGCTGTAAAGGAAACTTTCAATGCAAATATTACAGTACTAACTTCTTCAATGGCTGCCGGCGTTGCTCCTTATATTCCCGAGATAGACGAGATCATAACCTTCGATCTTCCATGGATCAAGACCAACAACATGGTTGTTTCAAAAACAGTCTTTGATGTAGTCGAAACGCTTAAAGAAAAGAACTTTGACGCAGTAATTATCTTCACTGTTTTTAGCCAAAACCCTTTACCTGCAGCCATGATAACATACATGGCCGAAATCCCTTTACGACTTGCGTACTGTCGTGAAAACCCTTACGATCTTTTGAGTGAGTGGGTACCAGATAAAGAGCCATATTCTTTTATTCTTCACCAGGTGGATCGTGATCTTAAATTAGTAGGTGCGGTTGGTGCGTATACTGAGAATATGCAAATTTCGCTTACCCTTCCAGAAAGTGTATGGGAACATTGCCTTGAAAAACTAGAGGTTATAGGTGTAGATAGTAGCAAACCTTGGATTGTTTTTCATGCAGGGGTAAGTGAAGAAAAAAGAAAATATCCTGAAGAGAAATGGGTAGCAACTGCAAAAGAGATGATCAGGTTAGGGTGGCAAATTCTATTTACGGGATCGTCTGCAGAACAACATTTAACTGATGACCTTGCTGCTGCAGTTGGAGCGAAAGCTTTTTCACTAGGGGGCAAACTAAAACTCCAGGAATTTATTGCGCTCATAAAAAATGCACCGGTAGTAGTTTCAGTTAATACCGCAACTATCCATGTAGCTGCAGCTGTGCAAACACCGGTAGTAGTTTTGTATGCACAAACAAACCCGCAGCATTATCCATGGATGGTTCCTTTCGAGGTGCTAGAGTTTGAAGTGCCTGAAGACATGCGAACGAAGAATGAGGTAATCCAGCATTTATACTCTACAGTTTACACCGAAAAAGTACCTGAGCCAAGTCCACAGGATATCATAAACGCTGTTTATAAACTTCTCGGTAAACAAAAAGAAAATCCCGAGTTAAAGAGCGGGTTCACTCTTCATAGTTTCATTTAGCAGCCGGTCCACTTCAGCAATTACATTTTCAATTTCAGTATTGGTCGTCCAGTCAATTACGCTATGTAGTTGCTTGTTTAAAGGTGCCCACCTATCTGGTTCTCCATCTAAACTTATTACCACACTTTTAATTTCTAAAGCTGATGCAATGTGAGAAACACCCGTGCAATTGCTCAGAAGCAGGAAAGCATTTTTTATTAAAACACCTACTGCGCCTAAGCTTGTTTTACCTGCAGCAATAATAGGTTCGTACTTCATATTACCTGCTACCTTGTCAACAATATCCATCTCATCTTTTGTGCCGGTGATCACTACCTGTAACCCCCGTTCAAAACAATGATCGGCCACTTGTGCAAAATAATGTGGTGGCCATTGCCTGCTCACTCCTCTCGATCCCGGATGAACACAGATGTATTGTTTTTCTTTTACAGGAAGACTAGCGGATTCAAAGTCTGCTAAATCCTTTTCGGTTAAAGGGAATTCAAGGTGCTTCCCTTTTGCTGCAATGCCCAAATGTTGCATCAATTCCAGGTGCCTTTCAACTTCACTTATTACCTCAGGGTATTCAATGAACAACCTGTTATTTGGCTTGTAATTGCCGGGTTTATAAAAACCGGCAAATTGCCTTGCACCAAACAACTCAACAATCGAATTAGCCAGGGTGCCGTTGCCCTGCATTTGCAACGCGAGATCAAATTGCTGCTCCTGCATTGTTTTTATAAAGGCGGGAAATGCGTCGATATTTACAGGCTGTTCTGGCAAGCCGGGATAGCCAGGGAAGGCAATAAAAGCATTGAAGTAACCTGGAAAACGCTCTACTAACATTTTCGCCCAAGGCAACCCAACTAAGGTAATATGCGCAGTTGCGTAAGCTGCCCGTAATGCTCTTATCGCCGGTATCGAGCACAACAAATCGCCTAACTGCAAGGCCCTGAATACAACTATCTTTTTTATTTCTTTCTCCGGTAATATCATATCTGTTCACAGTCTTGTTAACAACACGAAACGGCTAAATAAAGAACTACAACCTGAAGTGAGTGACACAACGATGTTTAAGCAAGTTATTCAGCTGGTTCAAAAAAAATCTTACTTGATTATAAAAGAGCTTGCTTAAAGAGATATATAAATTTAGATACCAGCTATGGTTTTCATAGCATCATCGTTGCGTCGCAATCACGTTATCCGCAAAACCTTGGGCGACTTCGGTCTAATACTCCTGTCCTCTCAACGGCTTTTTAGCATCAAACAAAGTACAAAACCCTGTACTTGTAAGAGCCATACAACGTCCAATACACCGAAAGAAAAGGTATAAGAAACGAGCTTACCACCATTTCCGCGACATGGGTAAAAGACTTTGTTGTGCGCTGCAATCTCTTTCCTATAAACCGAAGCGTAAGTAAAAGCCAGCCCGATAATGCAGCTATTGCAAAAGCTATTAATCCTGCCAGCAGCGCCACAACTCCGCCAATAAACAGTAGTATTGACAAATAGTACCACGAAGGCTTTTGCTGGATTCGTAGGCGGTAGAGCTGGGGATATTTTTTATACAACAACGCATTGAACATACTCTTCTTTTGATCCTTAATGCTAATGCCCCACGGTGCTTTTCTTACAGGGTGTACTACCCATGCGTCGATCTTTCGAACAATGGGAATATTGTTTAGCAACAACTTAAATTCAAGGTCACTATCTTCTCTCCACGCTGCTGAAAACTGCTCATCGAAACCACCTGTAAGTTCCAGAGCTTTTTTTGTGCAGAAACAGTTAGCCGTTACAAAATCAGCATCTACGAGTCCGGCAGTAACGAGCTCAAAATCTGTAGGGTTTTTAGAAAGAGGTACATCTATTCTTCCCGTGTAAGCTATCAACTCCTCTCCCTTGTAATGCGCCCACGCATCTCGTAACCAGTTTTCGCTTGGCAGGCAGTCATCATCAGTAAAAGCTATTAAAATGCCGGTAGCATATTGCCAACCAAGGTTGCGTGCTGCAGCCGGACCTTTCTTTTGCGGCAAAGAATAGAACCGGATATCATTTACAGCCTTTTTATGTGCATCAATTTCAATTTTTGTTTCTTCATCGGGGCCGTCACTCACTATAATTATCTCATAATCTCCTACAGGGAAACTTTGGTTAATTAAATTCAATAAGCATTTACGCAACAGATTCTTCCGCTTGTAGGTAGGCACTATTACTGAAATCTTTTTTCTCATTCGTTGTCTCCTTCTCTAAAACAAATGAACCAATCACCAATGCATCAAAAGGCGAACCCCAGAAACATTCGATAGCATCACGAGGCGTACAAACAATTGGTTTACCAAGGGTATTAAAAGATGTATTTACCAAAACCGGCACACCGGTTTTTCTTTTAAAAGCCTGCAGTAAATCGTAGTACAAGTTATGCTGTTCTCTATTTACAGTTTGAATTCTTGCAGTGCCATCAACATGGCGAACAGCAGGAATACTACCGGCTTTATCGGCAGCTACATTATATACAAATAACATAAACGGCGAGTACGAAGCATATTCAAACCAATCACCTGCATCTTCTTCTAAAACCACCGGTGCTACGGGCCTGAAATCTTCCCGATCCTTTACTTCGTTAAGCCTTAACTGCATGGCTGGGTTAATCGGTGATGCAAGAATTGACCTGCTACCCAATGCTCGTGGTCCAAATTCCATTCTTCCCTGGAACCATCCTATAATTTTATCGTCAGCTAATAGTTCTGCTGCTTCTTCAGCAACATTCTCCATCCTTTTGTAAGGTGTCTTTGTCCACTTTAAAAACTTTTCAATTTCATCGTCAGTATATTTTGGTCCCCAGTAAGCGTGATCCATTACAAAATCTTTTTGCTTACTTTTTCGCTGCTGGGCGTCTATCCAAATTGCTGCTCCCAATGCTGTTCCTGCATCACCGGCTGCTGGTTGAATCCAGATATTTTTAAATGAACTCTTGTCTCTTATTGTAGCATTCAAAACACAGTTCAACGCAACACCGCCGGCCATGCATAAATTATCTTCCTTAGTTTCTTTATAAAGCCAGTCACATAATTCTAATACTGTTTCCTGCAGCACTAACTGTAGTGAGTGGGCGATGTTGAAATGATGACGTCCAAACTCTTCATGCCGTAGCCGGCGTGGACCAAACCTCTCTACAAAATTTTCATTTTTAATGGTGTATTTGCCATTGCTTTCCACCATAATCATTTCCCTGAAATCTTTTACAAAAACAGGTTTGCCGTACGATGCCAGGGCCATCACTTTGTATTCGTCGGAGCTGTGCAGGAAGCCTAAATGTTCAGTTACTTTTTCATATAAAAGTCCAAGCGAATAAGGCAGATCTACCTGCCCAATTCTTGTTAGTTCTGTACTGCTTCCTACATTGTAAGTTGTTGTTGCAATTTCACCTCTTCCATCCAAAGTAAGTACTGCCGCACTATTAAACGGTGAAGGATGAAATGCGCTTGCTGCATGAGACAAATGATGATCTACAAAATGCCATTTCTCTATTGCTATTTGGGAGCCTTTAAACCTTTTTTGTAAATGGTGCGGGTAACCATCTTTTAATTGCAAAGGAGCATTTATAATGTACGACAAAAACAAAGGATCCCATGGCGCTGACCACTCTGCTGCTATATGCAAACTTGGTTGTATAGGTATTGTTATTGACGCCTCTTTTGCCTTATCGCCTAATAATAAATAAGGGTCAAATGAATACGCAAAATGATCAACATCATTTATGTGAAGACCCGCAACTTGAAGGCAGTAATTGATGGCGTGGTAAGGCAACTCGTAGGTTGAAAAAGGGACGGGCCGCTTGCCATGTTTAATATGGGTAAACCGCTCTTCTTCGGCGGCAGCAAGCAACACACCATCTTTTAAAATGCAAGCTGCGGAGTCATGAAAAACCGCGTTTATCCCAATTGTATACATTTAATTGTTTTGCCATATTAGAAGTAAAAATTATACCAGTGAAATAATTTGAGAATTTGAAGATTGAGAATTTGAAAATGAAGAACGATGGTTCTGCAAGCCGCTTCCCGCTAAAGAAGTACTTTAACGTGGTGCACTCTTTTCGGGCACCTGCTGGTGTCCTTCATGCGTCTCCGGTTGTGTCACTCACTGGTACGGTATCTTTTTATGGCAACTGGAGGCCACTTTTTAAAACGCGTCTTAGCTCGGATGCAGGATGATGGGCAGTTTGCAGTGTTGGCTTTTAACCCGGCAGTGCGTTATACAGCATTGCATAATAAAAGATTAATAGTAGCACCAAAAGATGACGAAATGCGACGCAACGATGCTTAACCAGGGCTATTCAGTTTGTATCAAAACCTTACTTATCCCCGCCAAGTAATATTAGTTCCGGAAGTTTTGGGTGATCATGAGACCGTACATACCGCCATCCAAGATGCCAATGCCTACCCTGCCAAAAGATTTGTGCAGGATGTTTGCGCGATGGCCCGGAGAGTTCATTAAACCGTTGTGAGCAATCTTTAAAGTTTGGGCTAATGCAAGATTTTCGCCAGCAGAAATAAAACGAACCTTAGCTGCTCTTATCCTGTCAAAGGGATCTTTTCCATCGGGATTAACGTGGGAAAAATAGCCCCTCGCAAACATATCAACCGAATGAGCACGGGCTGGAACCTGAATTTCAGGATCAGCTTCCAAAGGCCTTAATCCTTCCTTCTGCCTTTCTTCATTTACCAATACCAGCATTTGTGCTTCGAGGTCTTCACGCACCTTCGGATCGTCGACGGTGAAAGGAAGTTTAATAGACTTTTCCGACTTGGGCTCTACCGTCAACTTCGTCATCGACCTTTTGATGGCGTCGTCAAATACAGGCGCAAACATTGCCTCCACTTTTTCTACCTGCCCGGTTAACTGATTAGCAACAGTACTTTCACGCATTTTTGTAGACAGGCCATCGGCGAAAGGAAATACCAATAATAAGGTGGCAATGATAGCAGCGAAAATAACCCCGTTAACAAAGCCGGGCACAACGCCTAAAGCCCTGTTGGCAACATTTGTATGAGCACCGGCTGGCGTGCTTAATAAAATACGGTTGACTATTAAAGACAAGATGATACGCGCAAAAATTAAAGCCAGGATAAAGGCAAGCGGCATTGTCCAGACACCGAGGTTTGGGAACAATTTTTCAAGCCAACCAGAAACGTACTGGTAACTCCATAAGGCGAAGGCAAGTCCTGCAATCCAGCTACCCAATTCGAGAGCTCCAATTATAAATCCTCTTTTAAAACCATTATATACCGACATGAGTATAATGAGAATTAAGAGGACATCGATTAAGTTCATCTTATAAAGTTTTTAAGCCATTAATAACCTGTTAGTTTATAAGAATAAAAAGTTGTGCCGATAAATTATTAGGTAGGAAATAGTTCCCGTTAAAACTTCAGCGGAACTATCGGTGCATTGCATAAGAAGAAATCATCTTACCTCTCAATCTTCTAAAATAAATTTTTGATTTAGGATCAGGCGGCTACATTTGCACCAGAATTTGGTTCGCAGTTTCAAACACTTTGGAACGCGATTAAAAGGGAAGCCGGTGTAAATCCGGCGCTATCCCCGTAGCTGTAAAAGCCTACTTGCCGTAAAGGAAAAAGTAAACAACTTAAACATTTTGCCACTGTTAAAACGGGAAGGCGTTTAAGTTGAGGCTAAGCCAGAAGACCTGCCAGGTTTGTATTTTTTAATCATCGGGCTTTCGGGTGAAAAGCAAGAGATGCAATTGTCTTAGTGCACAAAGACTTTTCATTTCTCTTTATTTGTTCCGAAGGTTCATAGTAAAAACAAACTATGACCAAAACATTATTGTCAACGATTCTTATGGCTTCGGCATTCTCGCTGAACGCGCAAACAACCGACACTTCAAAAGCAGTATTAGATGAAGTAGTTGTAACTGCAAACAAGTTTGAACAAAAGCAAAGTACAACGGGTAAGGTTATCACTGTTATAACCAAAGAGCAAATAGAAAAAAGTAGTGGGAAAACTGTAGCTCAATTGCTTAACGAACAAGCAGGCTTGGTAGTTAACGGAGCTTTTAATGCTCCCGGCACCGTGCAAACAGTATTTATGCGAGGCGCCAATGCAGGGCGAACGCTAATCCTGTTGGACGGCATTCCGTTAAATGACCCATCTACGATTACCACCGACTTTGATCTTAACTTCTTTTCCCTCAACGATGTAGAGAGAATAGAAATTTGCAAAGGTGCACAATCATCTTTGTATGGGAGTGACGCAATTGCGGGAGCTATAAATATCATCACAGTAAAGAAAGATGTCACTAAGGCATTTAATGTAAAAGCAACAATGGCTTTTGGCAACCTTAACACCACAAAAAACAACCTGCAGGTTTATGGTAAAAAAGATAAGCTCACCTATACTGCTCGTTTTGCTAAATTAAGAACCAACAGTTTTTCATCTGCTTATGATAGTACCGGTACCAGAAATTTTGATACCGATGGCTATAATGGCGATGCCACAAATGCTACAGTGCAATACCAGGCAACAGAGAAGCTTATACTAAAAGCATTTGGACTTTATAGCCAATACAGAGCAGATATTGATGCAGGTAATTTTAGTGATAAAAGAAATTATTTCATCAAGAATAAAAGCCTTACAACTGGTACAGGTTTTAATTACAAAGCTGGTAAAGTTTCGCTAACAGGCAACTACCAATACAACAAGTTGCGCCGTTTATACAGCGATAACGCATCAATACCAGCAGCAACTTCTTACTCTACAAACAACTACTTTGGCATGAGCCAGTTTGCCGAGTTATATACCACTCTTAAACTTTATAATAGTCTCACCCTGCTAGCAGGTACCGATTATAGGTATAACAATATGAGTGGTGGTTATTACTCATCTTCTTTTGGTGCAAGCCCTTATAAAGACACTTCAATGGACCAGTACTCTGGCTATGGCTCACTTATTTTTAGTAGCTTAAATTCAAAATTAAACATTGAATTAGGAGGCCGCTATAACAACCATTCCCGTTACGGCGATAACAGTACCTATACATTTAATCCCTCCTATGCCATTAGCAGCAATCTGCGTGTATTTGGAAGCATAGCTACAGGCTATAAAACGCCGGGCTTATACCAGTTGTACGATGCGTACAGTGGCAACCTTGCGTTGCAACCCGAACAATCAAAGAATTATGAAATTGGTGTTCAGCAACAAGCCAAAAAATTCAGCCAGCGGCTAGTGTATTTCTACCGTGTAATAGAAAACGGCATCGACTACAATTATGTCTCTTTCAAGTACTTCAACTTTATAAAGCAAATTGTGCGAGGTGTAGAGTATGAAGTAAGCGTAAAGCCGATAGATCAATTAAATATTACCGCTAATTACACTTATCTAAATGGTGATGAAAGCACGCAAAGCCGTGAAAACTTTAAGGATACGTCATACCAATACTTACTTCGCCGGCCGGCTCATACAGCCAATGCAACCATAGGTTACCAGGTAACAAAACCTTTATACATAAGTATTAGTGGCAAGTATGTTAGTAGCAGGAAAGATGTGGGGGGTTATAGAAGGAAAGATGTAGACCTAGACAGTTATGTACTACTAAATGCTTATGCTGAATACAAAGTAAAAGATCACCTTAAGTTCTTTGTTGACGCGCAAAACATTACCAACAAAAAGTTCTTCGATATAAGGGGTTACAATGCTATTCCGGCTTTATTTACGGGAGGTGTCACCTTCAATTTGTAGTTGCAAATTACCAGATTTAAAACCGGTAGCAATACCGGTTTTTTTAATATCCTTTAGTAACATGAGCATACACGAAAGCAAAGTGTGTCCTTCCTGCCTTAAGAATTTTGAGTGCAAATCAAACAACATTTCCCATTGTCACTGCAGCCAGGTACCGCTAACTGATGACGCAAGATCAATTCTTTCTTTGCAATTCCATGATTGCTTGTGCCGGGATTGTCTACAAAACCTTGTTACTCCAGTTCCGCTTATAACTTAAAACCTGCCTTCAGCATTGCCTGCAATCTATATTACATTTGCAAAAATCCCTGCTATGAAGTTTGACTTGCAGCAATTTCTTACTGTCACTTTTACCTTATTTGCAGTAATCGATGCCATAGGTTCTATCCCTTTATTTATCTCCTTAAAAACAAAAATGGGAGGCATCCGTGAATTAAGGGCGACCCTGATTTCCGGTGCTCTAATGATCTCATTCTTATTTATCGGCGAGCCCTTTTTAAAGTTAATGGGTGTAACCGTAAGTTCTTTTGCAGTAGGCGGCTCAGTGGTTATTTTTCTGCTTGGCCTCGAAATGGTTTTAGGCCACGAGATCTTTAAAAGTGAGAAAGATGCAAGGGCCGGCACAATGGTTCCCATTGCCTTCCCGGTTATTGCCGGTTCGGGTACACTTACAACAGTAATGTCATTAAAGGCCGACTTTGCCGAAGTAAACATACTGCTCGGCATACTTGCCAACCTCATATTTGTATACGCCGTTCTTAAATCGCTGCGATGGATTGAGTGGGCACTTGGTGAGGCAGGTTTAATAGCAGTAAGAAAATTTTTCGGTGTAATATTGCTCGCAATTGCAGTAAGAATTTTCGGTAATAACGTAGGTGCTTTTGGCCAGTAACCGTTACTTTTGCTGCGTTCAATCAGGTCTTTTTTTATTTAGTCAACTTCAGTCTTTCATAGCATCATCGTTGTGTCACTCACTTGTACAGCAACAGCTATGTTCACCATCCCGGCCCCGTAGTACAATGGATAGTATAAGAGTTTCCGAAGCTCCAGATCCAGGTTCGATTCCTGGCGAGGCCACTTAGAATAATAGTTTAGAAGACATCGTACATTTAAATAGCTGACCCACTTTTCTACAATCGTTTTTTTATCCCTCTAACGTTGATCGCATTTTTATTTTAAACTCCTTGCTTACACAACTCTCCTTTTTAATTGCACAGCAACTTTTTAAAACGTGGTATAGCATTTGCAAATTGTAGGGTTAATAATATCCCTATGAAATTTTTATACACCCTCAGCCTTGCATGGCTATGCATTGTAATATTTCTCCAGTTATTTTTTCTCGTAGTTTCCGGGGTTAGTGGATTAGAAGCTGCAACGGAAGTTTTTATTAAAAGTTGGTATTCTATTGTCGCTCTTCTTGTAGTTATTGGTTATTCGACAAGGCAATACATTTTAAGAAAGAGATATATAGCCAGGTTGAAGGAGCGCAGTTTTTATCCTATTAAATAAGCTTTCAATTAAGCTAGTTTCTACTACGTCACTGTTCAGCAGAGTTACAACTGACAAAGTGATTGCGACGCAACGATGCTGCTATAGAATACCTATGCTGGTATCCATTTTAATTAAGCATCGGAAACACTTCCAATAAGAAAGCCGGTACTATTTGTTTACCGGCAGAAGTTTTGTTTGCTGTTCGCCATTGCTAACGGCTGTTAAAAAAACGACACTGTTTACTATCGCATTATTTGAAAATCTAATCCTGTTTAAGCCGGGGTTATAAGTTCTTCCCTGTGTTTCTGCTAGTAATTTTCCATCGGTGCTTATTAACTTAAAGGCATAATATTCCGGCTGGTTGCCATCTAATACAAAACTCAATTCCCCGTTCGCTCTTAGTAACAATTTGCTTACTGCATTTTTAATCTCTGCGCTAATACATACGTTGTTTGAGTAATGAGTGGCTCCTCCATTCTTTTGCCATAATAACCTGTAACAGTTAACGGGCGAAGTTGGTTTTACAATAAAAGCATCGGTGATACTATTGTTGTAAGTCATTAAACTATTAAAGTTTACTCCGTTGTTACTTACCTGTAGTTCAACATTGTCAACTTTCGAATCAAACGTCCACGATATCTTATGTGTTCCCTGGTTGTTTACTACGTTAAACTGCCTTAAATCAAGTGGTAGAACTGAAGGCGAAACAAAATTATTTGTATTGAAAGAGCGGAGCTTTTGATTAACAGTTATAGTAAATGAGCCAACTGTACGTGTAAATTTTTCGTTGCTAATGTACCCGTAAGTACTGTTTCTATAAGTTATACCTTCTGCCTGCCCCATTGTTATAGCATCGGGTAAATCGATCCTTCTTTTATTTCCGTTGAAGTAGAGGCCAGCACTAAAGTCCGATAAGAAGTGAATAAAATGATTGGCTGTGCCGGAGTTTTGGTAGCCTAAAAGTGCTACAACTGACTGGTCGGCCACCTTATCTGCATCTGTAACAAGATAGTTTGTTGACAGAGTTTCGGAGGGTATAGCGGTGTAGGTGCCTGCAAGGGTGGAGGGCAATATATAATGAGTTGTATTTACTTCTACCCAGTTTTTTGTAAACAAGTGAATTTTTCCTGCATCCACAAACATTGCTTCACAATCGAACTTTGTATTGTTAGCTGTTAAAGGGACCGGTGGTTGTACCTGATCGCTGTAGATAAAATTGATGACTTCTATTTGTGCTAATGGTATGGTGGAATTGGGATTAGTTGTATAATTTGGTATTGCGCTGAATGGAAACTTATAAATTTTAAGATCAGTCCTTGCGCCGTTAGCATTGTTTCCAAAATCGCCAACATAAAAGTGAGTGCCGTCGAATTCCAGGGCCTCCCAATCAACATTAGTTGCGCCGGTTAAAGTTACCGTTTGAAGTATGGTATTAGTAATAGTATCAATTCTATAAATAGCTGCTTGCCCTCCACCATCGTTGAAGCTCCACAAAAAATCTCCAGCCATTTGTAATCCGCTTGTTTCCAAAAGTACCGGACTTATTGAATCAACTTGTACGGGAGGAGTATATGTGGTGACATTATAAGTGCAGCTTCCATCGTTAATACTGGCCTGTGCGTTATAATTGTTCGCGTATGGATCTCGGCAACCAGTACTTTGGCCAAACACAGAAATAGAATTGAATGAACCGAACCAGATAAGGGTAGCTAGAATAAAAAATTGCTTATTTTTTTTAAAGTACATAATTTGAAAGGGCTGTTCGAGTGAAAGATAAATAATGTTTTAATAGGCTCACTTGTTTAACGGAAAAACTTCTCCCTTCCACTTAGTATTTAGATGGTCATAATTTCCACACTTTTTACATTAAACTTCTTCTACTAAACAACTTTTCTAATTGTCGTTTTGCATTAACTGCTATGGACCATATACAGGCCGATAAATAATAGAAAGTTCAGCCAACAGTTAAAAACTCTTTTTAAGGCTTCGCTTTTTATTCAAGACAAAGGTCATCTTACTGCGATCACAGAGATTAACCATAACAATAAAACCCAATATCTTGCTCAATTTTTTGATGGTTTCCTTGTTTTGATCTTTAGACACTAATTGAGTTTGCTCCAAAATCACGCTACCCTTGATTGTCCTTTTACTTTAGAGGAAGATAGAAAATACAGTGGTAACTGGTTTTGCAGATATTATCATTGAAAACTTTATGCATCTAAACTTCCTTTCAAACATTTTATAGCTTTGTGTTTTTTTTTGATATAAAAAAAGGTAATTGACTTTCAACTACCCTGTTCAAATCGTTCATTAAATTTTACTTAGTTATTCCCAGTCAAAATATTTAGACAAGGGATTAAAAGGTAAGTATTCGTCTGCCTCTTCTATCTCTCTAACCTGTATCTGGTCATCTTTCGTAACTACCATCTCAACTCTTCCCGAGCTGTTTGTAAGAGTTCCAGTTACACACACGTCTTTATTAATTAAATACGCCTCAGGTTTATACGCGAAGTTCTTTCGGTCGTTAGGGCTAATAGTAAGTATGACCCTGGTATTTGAAAATCCGCCTCCTATATTTACCTGGGTAGCACTTTTTCTGTCGCCTGCCTTTGCTCCAACTACTTTTCCGCATACGCTTACACTTTCTCCAACATGTTTTCCTGCATCATCTACCGTTATGGAGCTTTGAGCTAGTAGCTTTATAGAGCAAACTGCGCCCACTGCCAAAAGAATTATAAACTTTCTCATTTTAAGTAGCATTTGTGGTTGTTAAAATAATAATTTTTTGAATAGGAATCTATTTAAGTCTAAAGGCAAAGAAGTGAAAAGCCTCGTATTTAATTTAGAAGTTTTACTTTCTTTTATGCTATAGTAGGAACTTTAATATTGATTGTATATTCTTTTATACCTGGTTTGATGTAAGGTATAAAAACAGCTTGCCCCCACCAGACAGAAACTAAATTAGAAACAGTGCGAAAATATAAATTGATTTTATATAAGATGAAGGTAATTACGTGTTAACGTAAGGCAATTGTAAGAGGTATTTGGTAGGAGTTGATGCATTTTCAGAAATCTTTATTTGTTACCTTTTTAATCATTAGCACTGCAGTTTTACTATAGCGATTTATTACTTTTTGCCCCCTCACACTCCACCGTACCTTCTATTATAGGAAATTTTTTCCTCGTAACAAACCTGGCCTTCTTTGGCATCTCTAATGCAATTTTTCTGGCATATTTTTTCTACTACTTACTTAGTAACATGAGGAGGTAGATTAAATAATTTAAATTAAGCTTTATGAAAGAAGAGAAAATAGTAATGGATGAGGGGTATGATTCGACAGAAGATTCTGTGGAATTTGAAACTACTTCACGGACCGAGTACATTTCATCGGCTTACTATGCTATTGCCGCAGTAAGCGAATTAGATACTGAACTGATGCCAGACGAGGACAGGAAGAGGAAAAGAAATATTTTACGAAAAAGTTTACGAATAATTGATAATATAATTAGCGAGTTAGACGCCGAACTTTTTGATGAGTTTGATGAAGAGGAATAGAATAACATCCGCGAAAGGTTACAATAATTACAGGAAAAGTTGCCTGCAGTACTAACTGTACAAGTGAGTGACACAACAATGTTGAGTAATGTGCCTTTGGTCCGATACAAAAAAAATCAGGCATCAGTAGCCTTTTAGCATAGAGAAAAGTCTTTCAACATCCTGCTTTTTAAAAAGCTCTGTTCCGTGGTTCATAGTGGTAGCCGTACCCGAAGCAATCCCAAATTTCAACACATCAATTAAAGATAGTTTTTGCGACAACGCGTAGACCATTCCTGCTACCATGCTGTCGCCTGCTCCTACGGTGCTCTTCTTTTTAACCATTGGTGCAGTCGATTTCAGAACTTCATCTCTTGTAATTAGCATAGCGCCGGTTGGCCCCATCGAAATAACCATAACCTCGCAGCCCCCGTTGTTGATTATTTCTCTTGCGGTATTGACGATATCGCCGTCATGCAACTCCTCAACTCCTTTTAAATAACTTAACTCGCCAAGGTTGGGTTTGAGCATGAACACACCTTCACTCACCGCTTTTCGCAAAGGCTCACCCGATGTATCAATAATTAATTTCGCCTTTTTAGCTTTGGCGATGGAAGCAAGACTGCCAAAGAAATCGTCAGGAATACCTTCAGGCACACTTCCACTCGCCACTATAAATTCAATGCCTTGTGCTTGCTCAATAGCTTGCAAACATGCTTGCCACTCGCTTTCTTTAATGGTTGGACCAGGCATACCAAAACGATATTGAAGATTAGACGACTCATCAACGATTATCATGTTCTCCCTGGTGATGCCTTCGGTTTCGATAACGTGAGAAGTGACATTTTCCTCGTCAAGTAAATCTTTGTAAAACTTGCCACTGTGACCACCGGCAAGGTAGATAGCCGTTGAGGTACAACCGAGCCGCTTTAAACCCCTTGAAACATTTACACCTCCACCACCAGGCTCGTAAACGGGTGGTTTGCAACGAAGCTTTTTATCGGGAACAATAGATTTAGCAGAAGTGCTTTTATCAATAGCGGGATTAAGTGTAAGCGTAACAATTTTTTCCATAGTGTATTTTTATCGAAACATCTCCTGAATGGCTGCCTTTACGAATATTCCTGTAGGCAAACTTCCGCCAATATTCAACTCGTCTTCTATTGAACTTTCGTTATCGAGGAACCTGAATATTCTTTCTGCAGGGTTCTTTTTAAACAGCTCAGCAAAGATTTTATCGCCACCCATTTTCTTGTTGTGCAAAATATTTAACAATGTGCTATCGTAAAGATGAAAGCGTTTATTGCTAAAAGGCTCCTTTGTTTTTAAGTACCCGAACTGTAGCAAATCACTTACCAGCATTTGCGACTGCTTTTGTATAAACCGGAAAGTGTAGCCGCTACTTGCCTTTGTTTGCCCGCCGGCAGTACCAATATTTATCACTCTTCCAATGTTAGGCACAAAGCGCATATTGGTCATGGGTATTACGCCAAATTCCTCCTCCCTAACGGTAAACTCACTCACCCCTAAATACGTATTGATGTAATTTTTTAGAGCAGTATCATACTCTTCCGCAGGCAAAGTATCCTTAGTAAACAATGTATATTCTACAAGAGCAGTTGTAGATGTAAGCGGCAGCACATAAGCGAAGGTTGTACCATGCTGCTGGCTTACCCTAAAGTCCATTAGTGTAGCGGTAGCTGTATTAAAAACAGGTGACGCGGTTTTAATAAACCACCCTTTAAAATGTTGAAGCAAATAATATTTTCCCTCAGGTACTGTTGGCTTATTAAAAACGATGCTGTTAAAAACATAGTCGGCACTATATTTTTCTCCATCTATAATGGCAATAGCTTTGTTGCCTTCGTTACCTACTGCTTCTACATTACCATGCTTTAGTGTTATGTTTTGATGATTAGCTGCTTGCTCTAATACGAAGTTATAAAAATCGATTCCCCGTATCATTTTGTATTTATATGGAGACAACTCAAGCAACTCTGAATGATAGCCAGAAAAAAAATGAACCTGTTGCCATTTATGGTGGACAACAGGTTCAAACAATCCTGGTTCTTTTTCCCAAAAGCACCAGGTACGGTCATTTTTATCTTTCGAAACTTTATCAGTAACCAATATTCTTTTCGATGCAAACGCAGGTTCCTGCATCATATGCATTAGTAAACTTAAGCCTGCTGCACCTGCGCCTGTTATTATGTAATCGTAATTATTCACGTCATGAAATTACACAAATACCAAACCTAAAATTTTAAGCAGTTTCAAATGCCCGTTCTTTTGTTACCGGCAGTTGTTTTTCATAGCATCATCGTTGTGTCACTCACTTGTACTGTTTGTTCTTTGTGCATCTCTTGTTTCAAATGAAAGCAGATTGGCTCAATTCAAAGATTGACGATTGTTTAGAAAGTTAGCGTGTCCGAATCTTTTCAGTAAAGAACATACCTTACAAGAGTGCGACGCAACGATGCTTAATAGTAGCACTTAGCCTGGCCCAAACTTCTCTAATCTAAAACCCTGCTTTAAGCCCTACAATAAAATTTCTTCCTGGTGCAGAAATACCACTTGCAAAGGTGCGGTACTGCTGATCTGCTATATTCTCAACTGCCAACTGTAAAACCAATTTATCATGCAGGTTGTAATTAAACCTTGCATTTAAAGTATACCATGAAGGCATGCCTTCAGCAGTGGCGTATTGTGGATTGTCTTCACCTGAAGGATTGTAATCTTCTATTCTTTTCCAGCCATTGAATAAAGTGTAGGCTTCAGCATACAGTCTGTTCTTCTCATACTTCAATCCCACTCTTCCAAACACCGGAGGGATGTGGTCTAAAGGAAATTCTGCTCCCGTTTCGTTTATATATTGGCCTTCAGTATAAGTTACCGTTCCGTTTAATTCTAATGCAGGAAGCATATTAATACCTCCATAAATACTATAGCCGAAGAGAT
The DNA here is from genome assembly GCA_028288505.1 of Segetibacter sp. Classification (GTDB taxonomy): domain Bacteria; phylum Bacteroidota; class Bacteroidia; order Chitinophagales; family Chitinophagaceae; genus Segetibacter. Next base: position 27,448 of record JAQBNN010000198.1, read on the forward strand.
TTGCCTTTGCTTTGTTCTGGCTTGCAAAAACGGCACTGTTTACACCTTGGTAAATAATACTATCACGGCCGTTAAAAGTAAAGCGGTCGGTTACAATAGCGTTGGAAAACCATGTATAGAAAATAGAACCACCAATGCGTGCTCCAAAATCATTTCCATGTACCGGGAAGTATTTTACAAGGTTCAACTCTGCATTGTAAGTGTACTCCGGTTTTAACCCAGCATTTGGAACCACTACCGCACCTGATCTTGTATCAAATACTTTTGTAAGGTCATCGATGTTTGGGGCGCGAAAACCGGTGCTAAAAACCGTTGCTATTTTAAACTGGTCGTCAGGAGAAAATACTAAGCCCACATTACCACTTACCGCCAGGTTATTTTGCTTTGCATCAGTAAAAGGCAGGTGTAATAAGGAAGTATCGTTGAAAGTACTTTTTAAGCCCGTGAAGTTTAACCTAAGACCGTCATTCAGCGTCAGCTTATCTGTTATCTTCCATGTGTGTTGTCCATACACGGCCGCGTAGTGCATTTGGTTGTCACCGTCTGGGTAGCGTGTTGTTATCTTCGAAATTGATCCATTGTTTACATTGTAGCCTCTTGCTGTTGAATTAATAAAGTTCAATTGAACATCTGCACCTGTTACAAATTCATGGTCATTCATTCTTCGCCTGGCATCAATTGTTAGCCCGCCTACATTTGCTTTTTCAATTCTTTCGTTTCGTATGGCTTGTTTAAAGCGGCGGTCGAAGCGGCTTTCTTCAATGTTCTGGAAGCTTGCAATAATTCTTGCTTCCTGGAAGAAGGCTTTCATATTTACCTTCTCTAACTTGTATGAGCCAACATATCTTTTTTGCGGGCCGTAATACCAATCACCATAGCGGGGTAAGCCGTTTGCCAACTCTGTTAATCTATCAAAACGCGGAAGATTAGAGGAACCTGATAATTGGATATTTACTGAGTGAGTTGTATTGTTTCCGCCCTTGAAAAGAAACTTTTGCAATACATCCCACTGGGTATAACCAGAGCCAACCATTTTATTTTGATCCGGATTTTGAATAGCTGAATCTGCACCATTAATACGTTGAACGTAGTAAGGGAATAAGCCAAAGGAGGCATACTTATCATCCCGGTGCTTGCCAGTAACGAGGTCGCCAAAATCAGTATAAGTAACTGATGTAAATGAACCCCAGTTTTTACCGCCGTACATAAAGTCGGCATGGCCCATCTTTTCATCAATGGCACTTGAATAGCGTACTGCAGCATTAGTGGCTGTAGTATCTCTACCAGTTGCAAACACAGGGTTTTTAGTAAACATGTTTACTACACCACCTAAGGCATCACTTCCATAAAGAGTTGATGAGGGGCCGTACAATATTTCCATTCTTTGCAAAATGTTAGGGTCTACTGTTATTATGTTTTGAAGGTGGCCTGCACGATAAATAGCATTGTTCATGCGTATGCCATCAACCATTAATAAAACCCGGCTTGCCTCAAAGCCCCGTATGATTGGGCTTCCACCGCCTTGCTGGCTCTTTTGAACAAAAGCAAGACCTGAACTTTCTAACAAGTTGGCTGTATTGGAAAGGTTGAGTTTTTTAAAATCTCTTTGGTTTATTGTGCGAATGCTAACGGTAACCTTACTGTTCCGCTCGTTGAATTTGGAAGCACTTACAACTACTTCCTGTAGTTCGCCTTTTGGCAGTAGTGTATCATTTTCCTGCGCCTGTGAGATAGTGTATAGCAGCAGCAAGCATACAGCGAGCACGCTAAATTTATAATTCATACAGTTAATTGTATAGGGATCTTTGGTATAAAATTATTTGATAGCTACGTTTTCTTAAGCGAGTTAACATACACCCACCTACAATACAAATTGCACATGCTTTTAATTCACAGAAGGGTCGTAACATTGTGTTAGCTTTATTATATACACCGATTGAAGGGGTATGCAGGGTTGCCCGTGCATAGTGCGTATAGTGATGCAACAAAGGACACTTCTACTTTAGAGTAGCCAAAGGCTAACCATATTAAGGCAACTATCATTAAACCTGCGGAATGATGTATCGTAAGTACAAGAGTGCGACGCAACGATGTTTAATATTGATTCTACTGTTGGGACCAAAAAAACTGCTTAAGCGATAAGAAAAAAAAGGAAATCAGACTTGTGGAGGTGGAGATATTACCTGCATAAAATAGTTTACTTCATCAATAAGATATTGATCGAAATGGAGAATATAAAATGGAGATGAAAAAAGGCGAGAACTGTTGATTAAAACAGCATAAGAATTTATAAAAAATTGAGCGTAAGATGAGGCTGCTCTATTTAGCGGATCGTTTTTAAAAGCCTGAACCATTGTACTGTGAAGAGCCTGCTCCTGCACATCATACAAACCTTGTACGGTGAATGCTTCCCCTTTTTTTGAAATTCTTTTTACATCGAACAGGTGGCTGTTTATTAAAAGCTCTTTCCCTTTTTTATACCATACTAACTGGCTTGCAGGAATCGTAATGGTAGTAAGAGATGCTTTCTCGAGCGCCTCCTGCATTTCGTGCTGAACTATTGCGCGTTTAACAAAAAAGTAAGTAGCATATACGGCAGGCAATGATAAGATTGCGAGGAAAAAAAGAGGTAAAATTTTTTTGTGCAGCTGCTTCATTGCTTTTTTTTCACCAGGCTGTCGATTGGGTACTGTGCTTTCATTGTATCTCTTAATGCGCTTGACCAACTTATAAGTTTGTCCTTCTCGCCTTTTGATAACTTAGCATTAGTATGCATTATTGTGTAGGAGCTTAAAGGCATTTCGCCTTTCTCTACCTGCTCTGCAACCTCTTCTAATTTGTGGTATTGCTTACGCAGGCTATATGTGGCAAACTCACTAAAATTTAAGTGCTGCTTCCCTTCGTTAATGTGATCGTTTAGCCACCAGGCTACAGGTTGTAATTGCGAATACCAGGGATACTTAGTGTTGTTGCTGTGGCAATCGTTACAAGATTTATTTAATATGGTTTGTACATCTACAGGAATTTTGAAGTGAGTACTTATATCATTGGTGGAGGGGCCTTGTGCAATATTCTTTTCAGGCCTTAAGAATTGCATAATGATAAGAACAACCAATAACACTAACAGTATCTTTTTAAACATTACAATGGTTTACTGGTTAATTAAAACTTCTCCCGTCATATCTGCTGGAATAGGAATGTTCATTACTGAAAGTATTGTTGGCGCAAGGTCACCAAGTTTACCTGACTTAATAGTTCCCTTCCAGTATTTATCGATTACAAAGAAAGGTACCAGGTTTAGGGTGTGGGCTGTGTTTGGAGAGCCGTCTTCATTAATCATAAAATCGGCGTTTCCATGGTCAGCAGTTAAGAAAACGGTGTAATCATTTTTTAAAGCGGCTGTTACTACTCTTGCTACACATTTATCAACTGTTTCAACTGCCGCAATAGCTGCATCAAAAAAACCTGTATGCCCTACCATGTCTGCATTAGCAAAATTCAGACAAACGAAATCGGGTGCTTTAGCTTCTATTTCGGGAATTATAGCATCAGTAATCTCAACTGCACTCATTTCAGGCTTAAGATCGTAGGTAGCCACTTTAGGTGAAGGTATCAAAATACGACTTTCACCTTCAAAAGGCACTTCTCGGCCCCCACTAAAGAAAAAGGTAACATGAGGATATTTTTCGGTCTCTGCAATCCTAATTTGCTTTTTACCATTAGCAGCTAATACTTCACCAATTGTATTGTTTAAATTATCAGTAGCAAAAACAATGTTCACGCCCCTGAAACTCTTGTCATATTCTGTCAGGGTTGTATAGTCAACCATTAGCTTAGTCATGTCATAGGCAGGCATATCTTCCTGGGTTAGCACTTCCGATATTTCCCTGCACCTATCGGTGCGGTAGTTAAAGCAAAGTAAGACATCGCCATCTTTTATTGTAGCTAAAGGCCTTTGAGCTTCGTCTACAATTATAATAGGTTTAATAAACTCATCAGTATCTCCTTTCTCATAAGTTTTAGTAATGGCAGTAACAGGATCCGAAGAAAACTCCCCTTTACCTTTTACTAGTCCGTCGTAGGCGAACTTAACACGCTCCCATCTTTTGTCCCTGTCCATAGCATAATACCGACCGGTTATAGTAGCAATTTTACCAACGTTATTATCCAGATGACTTTGTAAGTTCCTAATATAACTTAAACCGCTTCTGGGGTCAGTATCACGCCCATCAGTAAAAGCATGCACGTACACTTCGCTTAAGCCTTCAGCAGCACAAAGCGAAATAATAGCTTTTAAATGCTCAATATGCGAGTGCACACCTCCGTCACTTAAAAGCCCCATAATATGTAACGGCTTTTGCTTTTGTTTAGCAGCTCTAACCGTTTCAACCAACACTTGATTTTTGAAAAACTCACCTGTACGAATGGAAACGTTTATGCGTTGAAGTTCTTGGTATACTATTCGGCCCGCACCAATGTTCATGTGGCCCACTTCGCTATTGCCCATCTGGCCTTCCGGCAAACCAACCGCTTCACCAAAAGTAGTTAAGGTAGTATTGGGGTAAGTATTATACAATGAAGAAACAAAAGGGGCACTAGCATGTTGTATAGCATCGGCAGACTCTACTTTTCCAAGTCCCCAGCCATCCATTATCACAAGTATTACTTTTTTATTGTCCATACGATCAAAACTAAATCTTTTTTACGCTTGGTTTATAAAGTGTAAATATTCAGCATAAATTTCTGCGTTTCACTTTGGCATATTTTTCGCCTATGGTTACTGCAAGTTTGAAAAACTATAAAAAAAATGAAAAAGTTATTATTGGTTCTGGCAATCTTTTTTACAGGTTTAACCCTTAAAGCTCAGGAAGCCGGTACTATTGTAAACGCCCTCAAATCAGGTAATGCTGACCAGGTGTCAAATTACTTTGATAAAATCCTCGATATTAAACTTCCGGTAAAAGACGAAATAAAAAGCATTGGCAAAAACCAGGCAGGTATCGCTCTTAAAACTTTCTTTAATGATAATAATATTAAAGGTTTCGAGCTTTCTTCACAGAGAGAAATGAGTGGCACAATGTACATAGCAGGAAAGCTTACCAACGACGGCGCAGGTTACCAGTTAAGTATGATGCTGCGTTACAAAGAAGGTAAACCTCAAATTGTTACCATCCGTATTAGTTAAAAGAAATAGTTCTAAACAAAAGCCCTGCTTACAGTGGGGCTTTTTTATTTTTCTTTGTTTTTGGACCATCTTCATTACTACTATTAAGCGGTTGGTTGCGTCGCACTCTTGTACTTTGTGCTCAATATTCACCTTTGCAGGCGATGTTTCAGTGAGCCTGCAACTTAAAACATTATTAAAACTATAAACTGTTTTTATCTTGTTTTAATACCTACTCCCAGCCAAAACATTCTCATTAAATAAGGCGACTGCACTTCTTTGTTTTGATAACTGTAAATGCTTAAATCTTAGCTTTGCTGCATGAAGTCGTATACCCAACTACTACAAGAGTTAATATCAAACGCATTACACGAAGACATAGGCGACGGAGATCATTCAACACAAAGTTGTATTGATGCTGAACAACAGGGAAAAGCGATATTAAAAATAAAGCAGGAAGGCGTTTTAGCAGGTGTTGAAGTGGCGGAAAGGATCTTCAAATTTGTAGAACCATCAGTCAAATTTAATAAACTTAAGAACGATGGAGAAGCAATAACAAATGGTGAAGTAGCCTTCACAATTGAAGCTAGTATTCATACTATTTTGAAGTGTGAAAGACTTGTATTGAACTGCATGCAACGAATGAGCGGCATTGCAACACTTACTCATCAGTACACACAAAAGATAAAGGATTACCACACCAAAGTATTAGATACCCGCAAGACAACTCCGAACTTCAGGCTGCTTGAGAAGGAAGCGGTAAGTATTGGAGGAGGCGTAAATCATCGCTTTGCATTGTACGATATGATCATGCTAAAGGATAACCATATCGATTATGCAGGAGGTTTAGAAAAAGCAATTAACAAAGCGCACCAGTATGTACAAACCATTAAGCAAGGGCTTAAAATAGAAGTTGAAACAAGATCAATTGAGGACGTTAGAAAAGTGGTTGAAATAGGCGAAGGAAAAGTTTTCAGAATCATGCTTGACAACTTTTCCCCGGCAGAAATTATTGAAGCCCTACCTATCATTAATAAAAAATTTGAAACCGAAGCAAGCGGAGGAATCAATATGAGCAATATCGAAGCTTACGCAAAAACAGGCGTTGATTATATCAGCCTCGGAGCCGTAACTCACCAGGCGCAAAGCCTTGATTTGAGTTTGAAGGCAGAACTTGTGTGAATGCAAAAGAAGAACCGATCATTTGGAACCTGACACGTAAACCATCATGAACAAAAAGAATAAACCAGACACAAGGGGATTTGTTTTTAGCACCGACCCAAACTTTAGGTTTGAAGAAGACAACCCGATACAACAGACCCTGGAACCGGCTAAACAAAAATTAAAAGTACGGCACGATAAAAAAAACAGAGGCGGCAAAGAGGTTACTTTAATTGAAGGCTTTATCGGTACCGACGACGACCTGCAGGAACTAGGGAAAAAGCTTAAGAATTTTTGCGGAACAGGTGGTAGCGCAAAAGACGGCGAAGCAATTGTACAAGGCGACCAAAGAGACAAAGTATTGCAATGGCTTTTGAAAAACGGCTATAAGAATACCAAGAAAATGTAAGCCTAACTATCTTTTATAAAAACCCTGGTTGTTATAAGAATTATTGAACGCAGAATTATTATTCCACTGGTTTAATGAGCCCATTTGGTAAGGGAACTCGCTACGTGAAACACCAATACTTGCAGAGATCTGGAAAGTCTTTTCGTCATTAGTGTATCCGAGGCCTAATTCAGCTCTTGGATTAATGCCAAAACTATTTGAACGCATAAAGCCACCCGTTGCAGCACTTTTATTCAAGTCCGTATTCATAAACCTTTGGTTGAAGCTTATGTAAGAGGGCGCCACAGAAACGGCACCAAAAGCAAAGAAATTATTATCAATCCTTCTCGTAAGCTGTACACCAAGTGGGGCAGAAACTACGGTAGCATAACCGCCCTTCCAACCTACAAAACTTGTTGATATGCCTGAGAAGGTATTAAGCGACCATTTTTTGGCGCTATCGCTTGCAGACCTAACATTTCTATCGTACTTCCTTAATCCATTATTGTAGAAATCCTCTACAGTAAGATCCTGGGCGATAAGGGTAGTTGCCGACAGCATTAAAACAAGTGATAAAAATAAACGCATGTTTCAAAATTAGACAATGAATGTACACCATGTTACCTTAATAGGGCAACGGGATCAAAAGTTAACAAACAGTGTAGTGCTTAAAGGCGTTCAATAGAATTCCTCCCGATGAACGGAGCGTCGCAAGCAAAGCATCATTAAGTGAAAATGCCGGTAACAAAAAAAGAGCCCACTTTTCAGCAGGCTCTTTTTTGTAACTAAACTAAAGCTATAATCAATCCTTCAATCCCTCATTCTCTACTGCCCTTGTGCAAGACTATACATTCTTTTATCACCCACCATATTTAGTAACTCGGTTGAGCAAATTTTGAAGTCGCCGGCCATGCGCTTGTATAATTCAAGGATATCAATTTGTGTTAGACCTGTTTCAGCAACGCTTTCGAAGCGGCAGCGATACTGGTTAACAAGATTGGTAAATACAGAGCCTTTGGGCCAAACTTGGGTACCACGATTACTAATTGTAACAAGTTTAAACAGGTCAGTGGTATGCTTTAATGCTTTATCAGCAAGGGCCATCGGCTGTTCTTCACATTCTAAAAATATATCTACACCCACAATCTTTTCGTACTCTTCCTCATTGCTTAAAAGCATGGGATTTTTCTCAAGCTTAAACACTGTTTGTGTCACAGGTTTATCTTCTAGCATAGGCCTTGGATTATGAGCAGGCAACTGGTTGAAATTCTTAATAATTGCCTGTGCAAAATCAGTTGTATTTAAAGCGGGTTTACTTCTATCGCCAAAGTCGCCTGTTCTTACACCTTGCTCTAAAGTGTACTGCAGTGCATTTTCTATCATAGAAGCACTACGCATGTAACCGAGGTGACGAAGCATTGCAAGACCGCTTAGTAACAACGCTGTTGGGTTAGCAATGTTCTTTCCCGTGATATCCGGAGCCGTACCATGCACCGCTTCAAAAATTGAAATATGGTCCCCAATGTTTGCGGAAGGTGCGAAACCTAAACCCCCAACCAGGCCAGCACATAGGTCACTTACAATATCACCCTGCAAGTTGGTTAAAACAACCACATCAAAAATATCAGGGCGGGTAACAAGCTTCATGCAAAGGTCATCCACAATCACATCGTCAGCCTGTAGTTCAGGGTAATCTTTCGCCACTTCGTAAAACACCTCGAGGAACAACCCGTCAGTTATCTTCATGATGTTGGCCTTGTGTCCGCAGGTTATACGCTTGGTGCCTTTTTTCTTCGCCATTTCAAAGGCGTACTTAATCACCTGCAAGCTTCCGGGGCGAGTTATAAATCTGCGGGCAAGCGCCACATCTTGTGTAAGCATGTGTTCAATACCGCCGTAAGTATCTTCAATATTTTCGCGAACAATTGTAAGGTCAATAGGAATACCCGCTTTACTAAAAACAGTATCTACGCCATGCAGTGTTTGAAACACTCTTTTGTTGGCATAAGTGTTCCATGTTTTACGTGCAGTCACGTTCACACTTTTTACACCTTTACCTTTCGGCGTTTCCATGGGTCCTTTAAACAATATTCCCAGGCTTTCAATAGTCTCCTGCGCTTCGGGCGTCATTCCGTTGCTGTAGCCTTTATCAAACACCCACTTACCCATATCTACATATTCGTATTCGAGCGGAACGTTAGCAGCATTAAAAATTTCAATTACAGCCTTCATTATTTCCGGCCCAATCCCGTCACCTTTAGCTACAGCAATTTTTGTCATAAGAGTTATTGTTTTTCATTTTGAGAAAGCGTGCAAATTTACGCAATGCTGCTATAGTTTCTCAACACTGCCTTGTTTTTATAACTTCTTTCGTAAATAGATACTGGATAAAAGAGACCAAAACAGTGCATAAGAACAATCTTTAATTTAATAAAAACCATACCGATGGCCCCGTTCCCAAGAATAAGTTACAATGGTAGGGTCTTTGCATTATTTCAACTAAAGCAAAAACTATTTTAATTACTTTTACCAAAACCTCCTGTTATGGTGTCCAAAATTTCAGAAGGGGTTCTGATTAGTGTCGAAACCTTTTACCAGTCCGATTATAGCAATCCTGCCAACAGCGAATACATGTTTGCTTACCGCATCACTATCGAAAATCACAACGGGTTTTCGGTACAATTGCACCGTCGCCACTGGAATATTTTCGACAGCAACGGCGAGTACCGCGAAGTGGAAGGTGAAGGGGTTGTAGGTCAGCAACCGGTGTTGCAGCCTGGCGAACAGTTTCAATATGTAAGTGGCTGCAACCTACGCACCGAGATGGGTAAAATGTTTGGCACTTACGAAATGGAAAATCTCAATAACAAAGAAGTTTTCAGAGTAAACATTCCAGCCTTCGAAATGGTTGTTCCATTTAAAATGAACTAATCTTATTGTCGCAGATTGGTTAGCAAAGTATTTATTTTGTTACCGGCCGTATCCCTTTTTCAGCTTTACTTGCGTCGCACTCTTGTACTATTTGTTCTTTATTCAACAGTTTCTACCCTAACATATGACCCTGGATATTATTCACGAAAACGAGCATTTTGTTGTTATCAATAAACCCTCTGGCCTTATTTCTATTCCCGACCGTTTTGGTAAAGACCCTTCATTAAAAAGCTTGTTGCTTGAGAAGTACGGGAATATTTATACCGTTCACCGGCTAGACAGAGACACCAGCGGCATCATCGTTTTTGCAAAAGAAGAAACTACTCATAAATACCTCTCTCAATTATTTGAAGGCCGTGAAGTAGAAAAATATTACATCGGACTTGTAAAAGGCATTATGATGACTACCACAGGCACTGTTGATATTCCAATAACAGAACATCCCGGAAAGGCGTCATTAATGATAACCAACAAAAAAGGTAAGCCGTCGATAACCGACTACGAAGTATTAGAAGAGTTTAGCACATTCTCCCTTGTACAGTTTAGAATACATACCGGCCGTACACACCAGATACGTGTACACATGAAACACATTGGCCACCCAATAGTTTGCGACCAGCTTTATGGTGATGGAGAACCTGTGTTACTATCGTCAATAAAAAAGAAATTTAAACTAAGTAAAAGTGCAGATGAAGAAAGGCCGATGCTAAACAGGCTTGCACTGCATTCATCAAGGTTAAAGTTTAAAGATGCGCAAGGTGAAGTTAATGAATACGAAGCACCACTCCAAAAGGATATGAAGGCGCTTTTGCAACAGTTGAGAAAGTAGGTTTATTCTTAAGGGGGCACTTGATTGTGTGATTGACAGAGGGTGTTTTTGTTTGCCGCCATTTGTACTTCAGTACAAGTGAGTGACACAACGATGATGACCAAAAAACTATAAGCTGGAGAACATAATAAAGAATATAGCTAAGCAAAATATTCTTTATCCTTTTTTTGATTTATATCGTTCTCCCCTTTTTCAAAGCTGTTTTGCCAAAGCGGTTTTTCACTTCATCCATTGCTTTGTATAAATCGACCTTTTTTTGCTTGTCGGCAAACAGCGAAGCCTGCATGGGCTGGTTGGTAAGATGACTTAACCTGATGCCCAATAACCTCACCTTTCTGCCTTTTGTATGCAACTTTTTAAACAGCTCTTTTGCTACAACCAGCAGTTCATCGTCGCTTGCTGTAAATGGAATTGTAGTTTGTTTGCTAACGGTAGAAAAATCGCTGTAACGAAGTTTTACAGTTAGGCAGCCAGTCAACTTTTCATCCTGCCGAAGTTCATAACCTACCCTTTCACACATCCTCACAATCTCCTTTTCAAGAAAAGCCATGTCGAGCGTATCGGCCTGGAAAGTACTCTCGGTTGAGATACTTTTAGCCTCGGAATACGGTGTTACTTCTCCTTCATGAATTCCTTGCGCCTTATACCATAGCTCCCCGCCATATCTGCCGAGCAGGTTTTCTAGCTGCTTTATTGGGTATTCACTTAAATCTTTAATGGTAAAGATTCCATGGCTTCTAAGTATCTCTGCAGTGTTGTCGCCAACTCCGGGTATTTTGCTAATCTTTAACGGCGCCAGAAAATCTTTCTCGCTACCCGAATTTACCTGGATGTAACCGTTAGGCTTAGCTACATCTGTTGCTATTTTGGCGACCATTTTGTTGCTTGCTAAAGCAAATGAAATAGGTAATTGAGTCTCGTCAATTATCTGTTGCCTTAATTCAATAGTCCATTTGTAAGGATCGAAATATTTATCCATCCCGGTAAGGTCAAGATAGAATTCGTCGATAGAAGCTTTCTCGAACAAGGGTGCTTTGCTGTCAATAATATCGGTGACGATCTTAGAATATTTACTGTACTCGCCCCTTGTTCCGCCTAATACAATTGCATGCGGGCAAAGCTGCATTGCTTTCCTCATGGGCATAGCACTATGAATACCAAACTTTCTTGCCTCGTAACTGCAGGCGGCAACAACGCCCCTATCGCTATGCCCACCAACAAGCACAGCTTTGCCTTTAAGTGTGGGGTCTCTCACTACTTCTACTGACACAAAGAAGCTGTCTAGATCGAAGTGGGCAATATAGCGTTGCGGCTTGTTCATGAACACTAAAAGTACTAATTAAATAGGAGCATGTTTTCACGCAAAGGCGCAAAGAAAACCTTCTGCCTTTGGTTTTAAGCAGAGCGCAACTACCTATAAATATCCAGTAACCCCTCCGGCAACTCAACGAAAACCTGCTTCTTTTTGTGGTCAATTTTTTTCAAGCTTTCCTGGTGGAGTGGTATTAAAGCTTCAACGCCGTTAAGCATTATTTTAGCAAGTACCTGCATAGGCTGTTCTATTATCTCAACTATTTCACCTAAGTCATCTTTATCGCTAATCATATTGAAGCCAAGCATGGAAATAGGCGATGATTTACCAGCAAATTTTTGGAAATCTGCCTTTTGAAGCCACACCATTTTTGGCGCCATGCGTTGGGCACGTTCCTTCGTATTTATGCCTTCTAACTTAATGTATGTTTCTGTATTGCTTTTAGCCCGGCTGCTTTCAACAAAGTAGGGAATGAAGGTTCCTTTAGGCTCTTCAAGAAATAAAGCCTCGAGGCCTTTTAAATCTGTTTTTTCACCTAAAGCATGCTCTAACACTACCTCGCCGGTTAAACCAAACGACGCTACAATTTTTCCTACGCTGAAATAATCATTCATGATTAATATTCCTTTCTAAATGTAAAAATATGGCGAGTTTTTTAGGCCACAAAGGCGCAAAGACTCAAAGTAACGCTAAGAAACTTCGCGAACCTTGCCGTCTTTGTGTCTTAGTGGCTATTGCTCATAGAGTATTTATAGTACAAGAGTGCGACGCAACGATGACGCTATAAAAAACAAATGCTGGCTACCACAAAAAAAACCCGCAATAAAGCGGGTCTTTATAATATGAGCGAGAGTTAAACTTACTCAGAAACAACGTCAAACTCAAGCTCGGTAGTGTTGCCATTACCAAAATCGATAGTAGCTTTGTGTAGTCCTAATTCTTTTACTTCTTCAGTAATTGAAATTCTCTTACGGTCGATCTCGAAACCTTTTTGGTCGCGGATAGCACGAGAAAGTTGTAGAGATGTAACACTACCGAAGATCTTACCACTTGTACCGGTTTTAGCACCGATAGAAAGAGGAGATTCTTTCAATTTAGCAATTACACTGTTGATCTCACTCAACAACTTCTCTTCTTTCTTCGCCTTTACCTTTAACTTCTCTTCCATTTGCTTAAGGTTTGAAGAACTAGCTTCAATGGCCTTTTTTTGAGGGATTAAGAAGTTACGGGCATACCCGGCTTTTACGGTAACCAACTCGTTGGCACCACCAAGATTATCTACGTCTGCTGTTAATATTACTTGCATTGTTATTTTTTTAGTTCCCCAGTGCCCAATCTAAGATTGTGACTGTCTCCGCCGAAGCAGATTAGGGATGGTTACTAAATGTTATTATCACTTCAAAAGATCCGTTACATAAGGTAACAAAGCCATTTGACGTGCTTTTTTAATTGCTTCAGCTACTTTACGTTGGTACTTTAAAGAGTTACCAGTTAAGCGGCGAGGCAAAACTTTACCTTGTTCGTTTAGGAACTTTTTAAGGAACTCAGCGTCTTTGTAGTCGATGTACTTAATACCATACTTCTTAAAGCGGCAAAATTTCTTTGGGCGCTTATCCTGCTTAATCGCAGTAAGGTATTTTATTTCATTAGCTTTTGCCATGATTAAGCCTCCTGTACTTTTTCGGTTCCTGTAGGTACGCCACTTCTCTTGCGGTTATTATACTCGACGGCGTATTTATCGAGCTTAGTAATCATGTGACGAAGCACTTGCTCATCACGATTAAGCTGAATTTTCAGCTTTTCATTGAAGTCGGATGACCCTCTAAATTCAGTAACCCAGTAAATTGCTGTGGTTTTCTTCTGAATTGGATAGGCCAGTGATTTTAATCCCCATGGATTAGTGCTTACGATTTCGCCACCTGCATCGGTAACCATATCGCTAAATTTCTTTTGAGCAGCTTTAAACTCCTCTTCAGAAAGCACCGGGGTAAAAATCACCATCAATTCGTAATTGTTCATTGTGAATCCCTGATGTTTGTTTAAATAAAATTGTTTACCCGATTTTTAATCGGGCAGCAAAAGTAGGGTAATCTGCCGAAGAATAAAAGAGAAAGATTGCTGTTGCAATGTTAAGAACGTGAATTTAATTTAAAATTAAAAAGGATGTTTTGTTCTTTTTTTGGGCCGGACAGTAATGCTACTATTAAACATCGTTGCGTCGCACTCTTGTACTATTTTCTCCCGTTTCGGCACTAAAGCTCGGCTAACTACAGTTCAACTAATATCTTCCCACGAGGCAGAGCTGGAAACGAAAACAACTTCAATTATTAAATAGTTATCACGTAAGTAACGGCATTAATTACAGTTTATTAAAGTTATTTTGCTTACTTGAAAGCCTTTTTATGAAGAAAATTTTACAAACGCCCCTTTTCGTTTTATTGGTCATCACATCGCTAAAAAGCTACTCGCAAAGCTTTACTGCTACCTACGAGTTTACTAATGCCAACACCACTTCCGGTAGAACAGACCCGACTCCTGTACCTACTGCTGCCGGGTTAACTTTTGGAAGTTTCACAGCAGTAGCCCCGGCAGGAAATCCGAATGTTTTGGGCAATAATCCAAACGCCACCGGCAGGTTTAGTTTTGTAGGCTGGCCAACAGGAGCCACAAACGGTAGTAATACTTTTACTGGCAGCATTAATACCGGGCAGTATTACGAGGTAACGATAACTCCCCAAACCTATTATACTGTCAATCTCGACTCCATAACCTTTACAATTCAGCGTTCCGGTACTGGTATCCGGCAATATTCAGTAAGGTCGAGCGCAGATGGATTTGCCGCCAACCTTCCTGCGGTTATTGAACCCGCCACTCCCAATCTGCAGGTGGTAGCAGGCAATATTTTCCAGGTGTCTGACGCATCTACAGTAGCAGAAAATGGAAGCAAGATCGTATTAGCAGGCCTGCCTGCATTCACTAATTTCTCAACTCCTGTTACTTTTAGATTTTACGGTTGGAATGCAGAAGGCGCCGGCGGTACTTTTAGTATTGACAATGTAAAAATCTGGGGAGCGACAGCTTTGTCACCAACAGCACCTAACATTACAACAAGTACTACATCTATACAATTTCCTGCTACAGCTTTTAACAGCACTTCGCAACCTAAAACCTATACTATCCACGGAAACAATTTGACCGGGCCTGTAACTATTACAACCACTGCGCCCTTTTCAGTGTCTGCAGATAATATTACTTATAGTACCTCTATAGACGTCCCCGAAGCTGAGATTTCATCTGCCAAAACTATTTATGTAAAGTTTCGCCCTGTAGCTGCGGGTACTTTTATTAGCACCATTACCCACAACAGCCCAAGCGCAGCTATTAGAACAATCAATGTTTCAGGCGATGGTATCGATCCAGCTAACCTGGAATTTAACTTTAATACTTGTTCAACAGGCGGCACTCCCGGCAGTGGATTTACTTCGTACAGTGTTACAGGTGCACAAGCATGGTCATGCACCAACTTCGGTCAAAGCAGCACAAAGGGCGTTGATATGAATGGCTTTTCTGGCTCAACACAGGAAAATGAAGACTGGTTAATTTCTCCGCCGCTGGCTATAAGCGCCCTTAATTTGCCAATCTTTCGTTTTTATAGCAGGGCGCAATTTTCCGGCCCGTCTCTACAATTACTGGTCTCTATCAATTATGATGGCAGTAGCAATCCTAACACTGCTACATGGACGGAACTTGAAGGAAATTTTCCCCAGGCCAATAATATATGGACGTTTAGTGACGGCATAGATCTTTCTGCTTACAAAAGCGCTCCAACTCTTTACATCGCCTTCAGGTATACGTCCTCAGTTGAGTTAGGCTCCTCCCGCTGGACGATTGATGATGTTGATATAACCAACAGAACACAGTTGTTAAGTGTCAGCCCGCTATTGCTCAACTTTGGGGAAGCACCTGTAGGAACAAATACTGCCGGCTTACCTTTTAATGTAAAAGCAATAGGTTATGGAGACATTACCCTGGCAGCACCAAGCCACTACCAACTTTCTTTCGACAGTACTACCTATTCAACAACGTTAATGATACCCGCAGCTACCGCTGCTGCAGGAACAAAGTTGTTTGCGAGATTATCCCCTACCGCCAAAATTTTAAAAACTGAAGGACCAATAAGGTTTACAGCAACAGGCTTAGATTCGAACAGGATAATGCTATCGGGCACATCCTTTCCTCGTGCAGAAACTTTTGATGCTGGTGGTTACAACCTTAGCTTCTTCGGCTCTACTCCTACCAACAATCCAACCCTTGAAAAAATTACCACGCAAGTCGCAAATATTGCTACTGTTTTCAATCGCTTAAAATTAGATGTTACAGGTATATCAGAGGTTTCGAATGATTTGGGAATTGATTCACTGGTAAAAAAAGTACCTAATAGCCGTGCAATACTTTCACCCAGGTATTCAGGTTCTTATTTTGCCCCCCAAGACCCTAATTTCCCACCTCAAAAAATAGGTTTCCTTTTCGACACAACAACAATGAAACTGGTAGAAGCAAGGGTAATGTTTGAAGGATTATATGATAGTGCGAGAACAACACATCCTGCCCTTTTACCTAACTACCCTACCGGAACTCCTTCCAGCTTTTGGGCTTCAGGCAGGTTGCCTTATATGGGCACTTTCGATGCAAACATTAATGGTATTATCAAACGTGTTAGGGTTATTGTTATCCATGCCAAATCCGCTACCACTGCAGAAGATTACAACAGGCGGCTGTACGATGCAAAAGTCTTAAAAGATACTTTAGATGCGTTTTATAAAAACGACAATGTGGTCATTGTGGGTGATTATAACGATAGGTTAATAAGCTCTATCTATACTGGTTCTACCAATTCGCCTTACAAACCTTTTATTGCCGATAATACAAGCTACACCGGCCTTACTGTTCCACTTGACTCTGCCGGCAGAACAAGCTTTATCGGTGGTTCAGGATTGATTGATCACATCATCATTACAAATCCTTTGTCATTGTTTTACGTTAGTAATTCAACTGATATTGAAGATCCGCGGTCTTATATCTCAGGCTATAATGCTACCACTGCATCAGACCACTTGCCGGTTTATGCAAGGTTCTCTTTCTCTTCGGCATTGCCAATAACACTTATAAATTTTGATGCTGAACCAAGGGGCAATGACGTATTAGTAACATGGTCAACTGCTACCGAAATCAACAACAAGCATTTCCTAATTGAACGTTCTGCTGATGGAAGAAATTTTACAGCAATTGCAACTATCAATTCTCAAGGCAATTATACCCGTACCAACAACTACCAATTTGTAGATGCAGCTCCACTAAAAGGAACGAGCTACTATCGCATCAGGCAGGTTGACAACGACGACAAATTTACTTTCTCAAAAATC
>JAQBNN010000277.1 GCA_028288505.1 Segetibacter sp.
GATGAGACGGCGAAAGAAGTTAAGATCTTCAACTTATCGGGTTTTATAATTAGTCGTTTTAAGCAGTTGGCAGACAAGTTTTATGGGGATAATAAAAGGCTTGCAATAAGACGAACCATTTGGGGCACTTTTTTTACCATGCTTGGAAGTGCAGGTTATTATGGTGCTTATGTATTTATAATAGTGGAGACGGTGCAAGGAAAAATAAGTATCGGTTCTCTCACCTTCCTCGCGGGTTCTTTCAGGCAGATGAGGAGTTTGCTTGAAGGTATTTTAATTCGCTTTACAAGTGTTTCTCAAGGGGCTGTTTACCTGCAGGACTTTTTTGAATTCTTCGAGATAAAACCGAGGATTGTTATATCTCCTGATCCATTGCCTTTTCCAAATCCTATTAAGCAAGGCTTCACTTTTGAAAATGTAGGATTTAAATATTTGAACTCGGAACGTTGGGCTAATCGTCATATCAATTTTACACTTCATCCGGGGGAGAAGATTGCGTTGGTTGGTGAGAATGGTGCTGGTAAAACAACACTTGTAAAACTACTGGCACGTTTATACGATCCTACTGAGGGACGTATTTTGTTAGATGGTATCGATCTTCGTGAATACAACATTGATGAATTAAGAACTGAAATAGGTGTGATCTTTCAGGACTTTATAAGGTACCAGATGAGTGTAAGCCAAAACATTGCTGTTGGCAATATTGATGAAGCGTCTAATGCTGATCTTATTAAAGCATCATCAGTACAAAGCATGGCTCACCCGTTAATTGAAAGGTTGCCAGCTAAGTACGATCAAATGCTGGGAAGGCGTTTTAATAATGGCATTGATTTATCTGGTGGCGAATGGCAGAAGATTGCGTTAGCAAGGGCTTATATGAAAGAAGCGCAGTTACTGATTTTAGATGAACCTACAGCAGCGTTGGATGCAAGGGCAGAGTATGAAGTATTTCAACGGTTTGCTGAATTAACAAAGGGTAAGTCTGCAGTATTAATATCGCATCGCTTTTCAACCGTTCGTATGGCTGATAGTATATTGGTTTTGGAGAAAGGAGAATTGAGGGAGATTGGTAGTCATGAAGAGTTATTGGAGAAGGAGGGAAGGTATGCTGAGTTATTTAAGTTGCAGGCTATGGGGTACAGGTAAAGACGTTGCGTACAGAACTAAAAGTACAAGAGTGCGACGCAAGAATGCTTAATAGTAGCAAAAGTGCTTAGGACAAAAAATCCCAATAAAAAATTTGCTTCTTATCGGTTTATTTTTGTTGTGATGATTCCGAAAAGTGTTTCATATTTGCACCCCCTTTAAAAGTTGACATGAAAAAGCGAGTAAAGATTCTTTTAGTATTGATAGCACCCCTGTTTGCTATAAACGTATCTGCACAACAGGAGTTAGATCCTGTTACAATCACGGCTTCTATACAACCTGTTTCTGCATCGGCAACAGGTAGAAATATATTGATAATAAAAGGTGAACAGTTTTCGAAGCTGCCGGTTAATTCTATCGATGAACTGCTTCGCTACCTTCCTGGAATAGAGGTTCAGATGCGTGGACCAATGGGCGCACAAAGCGATATAGTTATGCGGGGCGGAACCTTCCAGCAGGTGTTGGTTATAATAGATGGCATAAGAATCAACGATCCTAACACCGGCCATTTTAATAGTTATATACCTATTGCGCCGGGGGAAATTTCAAGGATAGAAATATTAAAAGGAGCGTCGTCAGCCATCTATGGATCAGAGGCGGTAGGTGGTGTTATACATATCATCACTAAAACTTTTGCAGCAAAAAAAGGACAAGAGTCAAAGCAATTAAGTGCCCAGTCAACTATTGGTGAGTATGGTTTATGGAATGCACAATCAGCCGGTTTTTATAGCAAGGGAAACACTTCAATAGCAGGTGGGTTGCTAACCAATAATGCCGAAGGACAGCCGCAACGTGGCACTCGGGGTTTCTTTAATAATACAACAGCTTCTGTTTCGTTAAAGCAATATTTAAACGAAGATTGGAGCATAGCAATAAGAAGCGCATACGATAAAAGAGATTTTGCAGCACAAAATTTCTACACCACGTTTGCTTCCGATACAGCCACTGAGAAGGTAACTTCTAATTGGAATCATCTTCGCTTAGCTTATGCAAAAGACAAGCAATCTTTTTCTTTTGATGCAGGTTATAAAACAGTAAACGATCAGTACCGTTTCAGCCCTGTTGCTATAGCTAACTCAAACAAAAGCAGGCTGCTTCAAGGACTTGCTGTTTACAACTGGAGACCTTCTGAAAAAACAGCTCTATCAACAGGCGCTCAATATGTAAATAAAAAAATCAGTAGCAACGATCGCGGTAACCATGAGTTGGACCAGGTAGGAACTTTCGTATTGCTTAATCAACGTATAGGCCAAAACTTATACATTAATCCTGCCCTTCGTCTTGATTGGATGGAGAGAACGGGATGGGAAGTTGTGCCGCAAATAAATGTATCGTATAAAGTAAAAGATTTTGTTGTAAGAGCAAGCGCAGGCAGAACAACAAGAGATGCTGATTTTACAGAGCGCTTCAATAATTACAATAAAACACTAGTTACAGGTGGAAGCATTGGTAACCCTGATCTTGAACCTGAGCAGTCTTTTAGTTATGAAGCTGGCGCAGATTATTTAGGTATAAAAAACCTCAAGATTGCTACAACCTTTTTTGAGCGATACCACGACCAGTTAATTGATTACGTTGTTACTCCATATAGTGAAATGCCTCGTCAAACCAATCTTATTCCTACAGGCAAATATGCATTGGCAAAAAACATAGGCGAGGTAAAAACACAAGGCGTTGAACTTGATGTGCAGTATAGCAAACCGCTGGAAAATCAACAGCAGCTTTGGACTTCGCTAGGGCTTACTTTACTTAACAGCGAAAGCGATAATGGTACACCTTCTTTTTACCTTTCTTCACACGCAAAGTTCTTAGCCAACGCGAGTATTCATTATACTATAAGCAGGTTTACTATTAGCGCAAATGGTGTTTATAAAGAGCGACAGCAGCAGGCTGCGGCCCCGATTAATGCAGCAATTACGCCGCACTATTTTGTTTTTAATCTTAGAGGCCAGGTTATGTTCTTTAAAAATACGCTAGGCGCATTTGTTCAACTCGATAATGTTTTTGATGAGCGCTATAGCGATCTTCTTGGATCACAAATGCCCGGTCGCTGGTTGATGGGCGGACTTAAGTTGTCGCTGTAATTTTTTTTTTGTTACCGGCATTAGTAGTCGTGGCAACATCGTTGTGTCACTCACTTGTACTGTATTTTTTAATTGCATCTTTTGGCGTACTACAATTAAGGTTAATGAGTCTGCAGCAACTCTTTGTGTCAGATCAAAGAAAGGCAGATGACTATAGTTCGCTTTAATCAATCTGCAGCACATAAAATTGTTGGTCTTTACTACAACATCCAGAAAGGTTTGATGAATAAAATAGATACAACTAATTTTGGACGATTGTGTTTAAGGTGAGTATATACTATTTATAATAAAGCACGCAACACTCCTTTATTCATTTAAATAACATTTGCATGTCAAATAAAATTTTCAACCTCTCCGAAAAAGTAATTGTGGTAACAGGTGCAACAGGCATACTAGGTGAAGCATTTGTAAACGGCTTAAGCGAAGCAGGAGCAAGAGTGGCACTAATAGGTAGAAACGAAGAAGTGGGAGAAGAGAGAATGCAAAAGATTCAGGAGCAAGGTGGAGAGGCTTTGTTTATTAAAGCTGATGTGTTATCGAAAGAGGGTTTGGAAAAAGGGCGGGATCAAATACTAGATAAATGGGGAAGGATTGATGGCTTGGTCAACGCTGCTGGCGGCAATATTCCTGAAGCCGTTATTGGGCCAGATGCAGATGTTTTTGAAGTGGACATGGATGCTTTAAAAAGAGCTTTCGATTTAAACCTATACGGAACCATATTACCTACCACTATTTTTGGTAAGGCTATGAGTAAGGGTGAAACGGGCAGCATTGTAAACATCTCCTCAATGGCTGCACAAACTGCTATAACAAGAGTGCTTGGTTACTCTATGGCAAAAGCTGCAATTGATAATTACACCAGGTGGATGTGTGTTGAATTGGCACAACGTTATGGCGATCGCATTAGAATAAATGCAATTGCACCTGGCTTTTTTGTAACCCACCAAAACCGCAGGCTGTTAACAACGGAAACTGGATACACAACCCGTGGAGAGGCTGTTATAAATAATACGCCTTACAAAAGATTTGGTAAGCCCGAGGAACTGGTTGGCACACTTCTATGGTTGTTGAGTGATGCATCTCTCTTTGTTAGCGGTGAAGTGATTTGTGTAGATGGAGGTTTTCATATTTTTTCAGGAGTCTAAATTTTTGAATTAAGAGACCGGGTTTGTATTAATTATAAGCGGTAGGAAAAGTTGCCATGAAAATTGGAAGTACAAGTGAGTGACACAACAGAAGCTGCAATTGAATACCGAAGACAGTCAACAAAAAATATTTTAAGTACTTATTGCCCGTTGAATAATTGACTTGATATACCAGCTCGAAACCTTGCAGTTGTGTTATATTTCTTCAGCTAATTTTTCCTCTTTTATACAATCAATTAAATAATCAAAAAGATTTACCTCAGAAGGTATCTGCAATTTTTTTCTAAGCCTGTACCTGCTTACTTCCACGCCTCTTACCGATATGTTCATGAGCTGTGCCATTTCTTTAGTAGAAAGGTTCATACGCAGGTAAGCACAAAGCTTTAGTTCGCTATTGGTAAGATTTGGAAATTTTGTTTTTAATGACATGAGAAAGTCGCCGTGCACCCTATCGAAATGAAAGGCAAACTGTTCCCAGTCTTCTTCAAACTTATCGTCTTCAGTCATCATCTTAATAACCTTCTTAAAATCTTTGATAGAGTTTTCGTTACCAATATCTTTTAGTAACCTCATCAACTCTTCCCGGATCTTTCCCATCAACTCACCTTTTTGTACAAGGTGCATAGTTGCGGCAGCAAGTTCTTTATTCTTATGATTGATCTCCGACTCAAGCTTTTCATTCTTCAGTTTCACGATTTTCTTTTCACTTCTGTCGATCTCCAACTGGTGTAGATATTGAAGTTGCTTTTGCTCTTCTTCGTATTTCAGTCGTTGCTTTATAAACTTTAATTTCTGCCGTTTATACAAAAGAAACATAACAGCAGCAACAACAAGTGTGTAAAGAAAATAGGCGAAACTGCTCCTGTACCACGGAGGCAAAATAGTAAAGGTGAATTTTGCAGCCTGTGATTCACTGCCGAGGTTATTTCTCGCTTTTACCATAAAAGTATAGGTCCCTGGCAACAGGTTGGTATAGTCTTTTTCTGTTTTTTTCGTCCACCCCGACCAGTTATCAAAGCCTTCTAAATTATAGTTGTACTCAACATTTGCCTGTTGGCCATATAAAAGCGCGGAGAATTCGAAATGAAGAGAGTTCCATTTGTAGCCTAACTCCGGAACGGTATGGCTTGTATAGTTCCTTTTGCCGTCTGCACCGTAGTAGCCTCCAAAAACCAAACCGTTTGGTTCGTTAATAGGTTTTACTGTTCTGATTAATACCTCGAACTTGTTCTTATTGTTTCGGTATTGTTCGTAATTGATATTGTAGAAGCCCTTTTCTCCTCCTACAAGTACGTTATTTAAGTCGACAGGGTAAACAAAGTCGAAGCCACTTACCATTTTACCATTTAGTTCAGGTATGTAAATGATCCGCGGTTCTGCACCTGAAAAATCTACCACCCCTAAATTCTTTTCAGAAGTGAACCAAATGTTTCCTGCAGCATCTTCTCTCATGTAGTTTACCCTAATACTGCCGAAGATTTTTTCTAATTGTGGCGATTGTTCAAACTTATCTTTTGCAATGTTGTACTCGAAAAACCCGTTTTCAGTGGGAGCAACGATCTTATTTCTAATCTTGTAGATATAGTAATGACTCACCGATGTAATGCCTTTGCCTGCATATAATTTATAAGTAGGCTGATCGTTGGTGAGATTTACTTTAAAAATTCCTTTGTATGGGTGGGCAACCCAAATGTCGTCTTTATCAATGGCCACTATTCTCGCCGATTCAAAAACCGCGTTGTTGCTGTGGCTTGTGAAAGTCCCCTTTTCATAATTATAGAAATTGATACCGTGGTAGGTGCCGGCGATCATGAGTGGGGACGTCTTGTTTTGATAGGGAAAAAAGTTCCAAAAGCCCGTGCTTTTATCTATTGCAGTGGCTGTATTGTCCCTAATCACGAAGGATCCCTCGTGGTGCCCCATTAATAATTCTCCATTTACTTCAGAAAGACTCCAAACCTGTCCTTCTGATTTTGAAATAAGTTTAAAGGAGCCTTTCGCAAGGCTGAGGTTTTTAGAGTTGTCGAGAGAACTGGAGTAAAGGCCATTGGATGTACCTAAGTAAAGGGCGTTCTTATGAATAAGTGCCGAATAACCGCCCCCCTCGTTTTGACGGTCAGTATATATATGCTTAATGGCGTTATCGTAAGCAAGAAAATCAATTCCATTATCAAGTCCCAACCACAAATTCCTGTTTTTATCCAAGAAGGGATACCTGACATTGTTATTTTGTAATCCTTCTGCTAAAGAAAAGCTTTGAACCAGGTTTCCCTTTTTGTCAATAATAAAACAGCCTCCCAGGCTCGTTGCAAGTAAAATCTGGTTGTCGCCAATAGGGATTGACTTGTAAATGTTTTTTTCGGCAACAAAGTTTATCGTC
>JAQBNN010000293.1 GCA_028288505.1 Segetibacter sp.
GGAATGGTGATATTGAGGCCGCAAAGGTTAGGCCTCATAAGAAGATAAGCTAGCTCTTGAATATCGGGTATCGGAAAACTTTGGTAGGAACACCTAACAATGCCTTCTCTTTCAAACTTTTCAGCAAAGTATTTTGGAGAGAAGGAATGGCTTAATGGAAATCCTATCAATCCATATTCACGCATTATTAGTTATCCTTTTGAAGGTATAAATGAAAAGTATCGCCGCGCAAACCTATACGCATGGCTTCTAAAGGAATTATTTCAGTGGGCGCAATATTGCCAAGGTTTACATTGCAACCAATCAATTCAAGAAAGTATAATTGTTGTGCTTTTTGTGGCGCTTCCCAAAGAATTTTTTCTTCAGGTATCTGGGTCAGTATTTCCTGCACAAGTCCTTCACGTACCTCGCCTGACCCCCGGTAGATACCTACGTTACCAGCTTCACGAGCTTCGGCAATTACATAAGAAGAGCCTGCTTCTAATTCAGCACGCATTAACTCAATCCATTTATAGGGCGGAATTATGTGGGCAGCGTCCTTACTTCCAACTTCACTTAACACTGTAAAATGTTTGGTCAGCTTTTCAATATACCCGCACTTTTCAGCATGAGGAATTTCTATTGAACCATCACTCACTTCCACATACTCAATGTTGTAATCCTTACAAATATTTATGTAATCCTGGAATTGATTTCTAATTAAAAATGCCTCGAATAGGGTTCCTCCAAAATAAACCGGAAGACCTGCTTCCTGGTAAACATTTATCTTCTCGCGCAGGTTAGGAGTTACGAATGAAGTACCAAATCCCAATTTAACAATATCAATATGTGGCCCACCCACACTAATAAGATTATTGGCCTCATTAATGCTAAGGCCTTTATCCATTATCATTGTTAGGCCGTGTGTACGGGGCTTAAGATTTCTATCTGGTATTTGGGTTAAATTAAAATTCATTGTATCCTATTAGTTATAAAGGCTGCAAAAATAGGCATTGAAGTTGAAACTTAGATTTGGTATCGGAAAATGACAAACTTAATACGGTAATGAGTATTATTTTTGAAAGTGCAAGAGAGATCTTCGGGTACAAGTGAAAGTTTTTCAATTAAACATCGTTGTTTCTCACTTGTACCGCCGCGCCAATGCGGCAAAAGAAGACAGACCTTTAGCAAGAACCGATTAATTTTAAAAAAACATAAATGCATATCGTAGCCATACTCTTGTTTTCGCTTGTATTTACTTTACCGGTTATAGCTCAAAAAGATACCTTACCTCCTTACAAACAAATTCCTGAGATTCCCCCATTTAAAATTTTACTGGCAGACTCAACATGGTATTTTAAAAGCAATCTTACTACTAAGAAACCTTCTTTAATACTTTACTTTAGCCCCGACTGTGGACACTGCCAATTAGAAACTGAAGAGATCATTAGCAAAATAAAAGATCTTAAGAATATCCAGATAGTAATGATCACCAGTAAGCCTTACCAGGAAATGGTTGACTTCTATAAGTACTATAAACTGGAAAGGTTTCCAACCATAAAAGTTGGCACAGATCCAAATCGTTTTATCACCAACTTTTACGCAGTAAAGTTTACCCCATTCTCAGCTTTATACAATAAGAAAGGAAAGCTTATAAATTCGTACGAGAAGGGATTGAAGTTTAATGAAGTTATAAAAGCGGCTGAATAAATATTACCCATTTTATAAGGTTAATAATATTCACCTCCTGTCTTCTTAGTTACATTAAAAGTTACCTCAAAAAAAGAAATGCTCATCCCCTACCTTTGTTAGAGTCTAACATTTTCATCACTAAAATAAATTGAAGCTATAATGAAAATTACAGTAGTTGGTGCTGGTGCCGTAGGTGCAACCTGTACCGATAATATTGCACGTAAAGAACTTGCTGAAGAAATTATCTTACTCGACATTAAAGAAGGTCTTGCTGAAGGAAAGTCAATTGACATGATGCAGACAGCCGCATTACTTGGTTTCGATACCAAGATAAAAGGCGTTACTAATGACTACGCTGCTACTGCCGATTCTGAAGTTGTAGTTATAACCAGCGGCTTACCACGCAAACCAGGCATGACCCGTGAAGAATTGATTGGCACTAACGCTAACATCGTTCGCACAGTTACAGAAAACATTCTAAAATATTCTCCTAATACTATTATTATTGTTGTATCTAATCCAATGGATACAATGAACTACTTAACCCTTACTACATCTGGACTACCAAAAAACCGAGTGCTTGGTATGGGCGGAGCTTTAGACAGTGCCCGTTTTAAGTTTTACCTAAGTCAGCAATTAGGGTGTTCTCCATCTGATTTAAACGCTGTTGTTATTGGTGGACATGGCGATACCACTATGATTCCTTTAATTAAACATGCTACATGGAACAGCATTCCGGTAAGCCAGTTTTTATCGCAGGAGCAACAGGATAAAGTAGTTGCAGACACTATGGTTGGTGGTGCTACGTTAACCAAATTAATTGGCACGTCAGCGTGGTATGCACCCGGTGCTGGTACTGCTGCAATGGTTGAAAGTATTGTTCGCGATGAGAAGAAATTAATCTCTACAGGTGTTGCTTTAGATGGTGAATACGGCCAGAAAGACATCTCTCTTGTAGTACCGGTAATCATAGGTAAATCAGGCTGGGAAAAAATCATTGATTTTAAATTAAGTGAAGCAGAGCAGGCTGCTTTTAACAAAAGTGCTGACGCAGTACGAAACATGAATGATGTATTGAAGACGCTATAAATTAAAGATGCTCTCTCAAATAAAAAACCTCAATTGCTTATTGCACTTTGAGGTTTTTTTTGTTTTTTTTATGTACTAAGCTTCAATGCTACTATTGGGCGGCCGTTGCGTCGCACTCTTGTACGGTATTAATTCTTATCAGCAGTGAGATCAAAAT
This sequence comes from Segetibacter sp., assembly GCA_028288505.1. Lineage (GTDB taxonomy): Bacteria > Bacteroidota > Bacteroidia > Chitinophagales > Chitinophagaceae > Segetibacter. The sequence goes on from JAQBNN010000293.1 coordinate 2,918, forward strand.
TGGATGGCACTGTATTTATGCTTGTAGCATTAGTAAAATTATTTTATGAAACTATTATCCGCAGTAGCTGCAGGTGTTGCAGGAGCAGTTGGACTTACCCTGATGCATGAAACGCTAAAACGAGTAAACAAAGACGCTCCTAGAATGGACATTTTAGGAATGAATGCACTTGCCATGCTTTTAACTAAGGCAGACCAAACAATTCCTAACGGCAAACAACTGTTCAACCTTACAATAGCTGGTGATATTGCCAGCAATGGTCTTTACTACAGCCTTGTAGGTGCGGGAAGTGATAAACTTGTTTGGATGAGAGGAACATTTTTAGGATTGGTTGCAGGTTTAGGCGCAGTATACCTGCCGTTTAAATTAGGACTTGAAGATGCACCCTCAACACGCACACCACAAACAAAAGTAATGACGGTTGCCTTATACCTTTCCGGTGGACTGATTGCTGCAGCGGCCAGTAATGCATTTAATAATTCTTCGAATGATAAGTATGAATATAACTTCGATATTTTTTAAAAGAAACATTTAAAAGAATAGGCTACAAGGAGAGATGAATGTTTTTTAACTTTTTAATTTTTCTCACCTGCCAATCTTTGCATTCACCCGGTTAACCATCTCATCAATACTGTGCTTTTCCATGCACTTAAAATGTCCAAGTGGACATTTGCTGTAGCCAATCTTACTACACGGTCGGCAATACAAACCTTTTATCTCCATTATATCGTGTGGTTGTGTAGCAAAGCCATAATAAGCCGTCATACCAAACGAAGGAACTGTGTTGCCCCAAACACTTATAATGGGTTTTTTAAATGCTGCAGCTATATGCATTAAGCCTGTATCGTGTGTAACAATAAGTTTCGCTCTTCTTACTAAATCTGCGCTTTCATTTAAATTGAATTTGCCGCACGAATTGTAAATCCTAACCTTATCGATGGACGCAATTTCATCACCTATAATTTTATCTTCGGGGCCACCGAGTAATATGATCGGATGGTCTATTTTGCCACATAGCTCTTTTAGTTTATGTAATGGCAACTTCTTGGTGTTATGAGCCGCGCCTATCACCAACCCAATGTAACCGAGCATATGAGATGCTGGTATATCACCATCAGGAACAACCTCTTTTGCTGGAATAAAATAATCTAATCCTTTATCATCATTTACTACGCCTAAAGGTTTTACCGTGTCCATGTACCTGTCAACAATGTGCACTTTAGGCAAAGCGTTAATCTTAAAAGCAGTAAAAAACCATTTTTGAATATTAAGCTTCTTGAAAGAGTAAGCTTTTACTTTCTTCAAGGCTCTTTTAACCTTTAGTGTTCTTAAGTTGTGATGAAGATCAATTACATAATCAAAACCTTCTATCTGTAGGTCGCTTATAATCTCTGGCAGGTTTTCATCAAGCAAATGAACTTTATCAATAAAAGGATTGCTTTGAACAATAGTGTGAAAACTAGATTTCGTGAGATAATGTACTTCTACATTGGGCAGTTGTTGCTTTATGCACCTTACTACCGGTGTGGTTAAAACAATGTCGCCAATTGAACTGAAGCGGATGATCAAAACCTTCGTAAGCTTCTGCATGCTTACTAAGGTTTGATGAGCTTGCTCCCTTGTTTCAATTGTTTCAATCTGGTGATTTACCTGCATTTACAATAATCTAATAATTCAATAAAAAGATGCTATGAAAATATATAAGTACAAGTGAGTGACACAACGAAGATGCCATGAAAACCAGTGCTGGTCAACAAAGCTCACTAAACCACTTAAGTTGTTTCAACAAACTTAAGGTCTCTGCCAAATGTTTCCTTTGTAAAATAAGCAGCAGTAACTGTGATAATCATAATAACAGTTCCTGTAATTATTCCTGCCGTAATGTCGTTGCTAACATCTTTAATTCCTTTAAACAAAAAAATCATGAGAGGAAGTGAGCCACGCACCATATTAGGTACCGTGGTAGCTGCAGTAGCGCGAAGATTGGTACCGAATTGCTCTGCAGCAATGGTTACAAAAATGGCCCAAAAACCGGTAGCAAAACCTAAACCAATACAAATAATATACATTGATGTACTGGTATTATTTATGCCTGGCATAAAGTATAATGCGATGAAAACAGCCGTCATTGCATAGAAGATGTACAACGCCTTTTTCCTGCTTTTAAGCAGCTGGCTTAAGAGCCCTATAAGAATATCGCCAACAGAAATACCAACGTAAGCAAACATGATTGCCCTGCCCGGATCAACAGGATCGGTGATGCCTAAAGCCAATGCAAAATTATTAGAAAAGCTAACCAGTATACCTATAACAAACCAGGTAGGTAACCCAAGCAAAATACATTTGATGTATTTAGAGAAGCGCTCCTTGTTAGTAAAAAACATAAGGAAGTTTCCGCGTTGCACATTCATATCCTTCACCTCTTTAAACATGCCGCTTTCAAAAACACTTACTCGAAGCACGAGCAAAATAAGCCCCATTGCTCCCCCGATGTAGTAACATATACGCCAGTCAAATTCCTTCGAGATAAAGTAGGCAACAACAGCCCCTGTTAAGCCAATGCCGGCTACCATTGAAGTGCCTATGCCTCTTTTTTCTTTCGGCAAGAATTCTGATACTAATGTAATACCTGCGCCCAACTCACCTGCCAGGCCGATGCCTGCAATAAAACGAAGTAGTGCATATTGGTTAACTGTTTGCACCATTCCATTCGCAATGTTGGCCAAGGAGTATAAAAGTATCGACCCAAATAAAACACTTAGCCTACCCTTTTTGTCGCCCAATATTCCCCAAAGAATTCCGCCAATCAGCAGGCCAGCCATTTGTAAGCTAATAATAAATTCACCCTCTGTTCGCACAGCTTCATCACTTAAACCTAAAGACTTTAAACTAGGAATACGAATGATACCAAAAAGAAGGAGATCATATATATCAACAAAATAACCGAGTGCCCCAATTAAAACAGGAATAGAAAATATACCACAGGTACGTTTATCCATAAAGCAAGTAGTGGTGTGAACTTAAATATTTTTGTGGCCCACATTTGTCCTTTAATTAAGCATCGTTGTGTCACTCACTTGTACTTTCTGTACATCATCAACATTTCTCAAACGTATAAACGTATTAAAGTAGCCTATTCAGGGAAAGTCGTATTGGTCGTTTTTGCCTTTCCAAAGAAGAGTTTAATTAATACAGGTATCGTAGTAACACCCACAATGCACAACACTATTATCTCAAGGTGGGCTTTCAAATCGAAATTAAATTTATTAAGACATAGTGCATACAAAAAGTGGCCTGCCACAAGCATGCTAAATACCCATGCTATGCATCCTACTATATTATAAAAGGCAAACTTTTTTCTTTCCATTTGTACAATGCCGGCTACAATTGGTGCGAAGGTGCGTATGATGGGAAGAAAGCGTGCAAACACAATAGCACCACCACCATTCTTATCGTAAAAATCTTTTGCCTGAAACAGGTATTTTTTCCTGTAAAAAAAGGTATCCTTCTTTTTAAAAAGGTAAGGGCCACTCCTTTTACCAAACCAGTAGCCAACATAATTACCAATAATGCCTGCAATAGAAATTAATACCAAAAGAACCAGTAATGCAAAATATTCATTGTGAGTAGGAACAAGTTCGTTTACTAGTTCTAAACTATAGATACCTGCCACAAACAACAAACTGTCACCTGGCAAAAAGAAGCCGGCAAACAAACCTGTCTCAGCAAACACAATAAACAACAACAACCATAACCCCCCATTTTGTATATAAAACTCTGGGTTCAAAAGATCTTTAAATGTGATCAATAATAAATCCAACATAACAAATCAATAAAATTTTCTGATAAAGATTAATTTTCCAGTGAATTCTCCCACTTACTTACAACACTTGTTGCAAGAGCATTGCCAAGAACGTTGGTTGCTGTTCTAAACATGTCACAAAAGTGATCAATTGGCAAAATAAGGGCAATTCCTTCAGGTGGAATCTTAAACATTGCACAAGTTGCAGCTACAACAACTAAAGATGCCCTTGGCACACCTGCAATTCCTTTACTGGTTAACATAAGTACAAGTAACATAGTTATTTGCGTGCCAGTATCTAATTGAATGCCGTAGGCCTGGGCTATAGCAATACTTGCAAAGGTCATGTACATCATGCTTCCATCAAGATTAAAACTATAACCAAGTGGAAGTATAAAAGCAACAATTTTATCTTTACAACCAAACCTTTCAAGCTCTTCTGTCAGCTTTGGAAATACTGCTTCGCTACTGGTAGTACTAAAAGCAATAAGTAAAGGCTGAGCTATACGTTTTAATAAACCTTTCAGCCTGCCTTTTAGTATTAAAAAACCCACGAATAACAATACTGCCCAAAGAACAAAAATGCCAACAAGGAAGTAAAGAAGATAGTTACCATAAAAGTAAAAGACAACCAACCCTTTTGTAGCAATTACAGCAGCAATTGCTCCAAACACACCAAGGGGAGCAAAGTTCATTACGTAGTTAACCATCTTCAAAATAACGTGCGACACTGCTTCAAGCCCTCTCACAATAATCTTTCCGTAATCCCCCAAAGCAGCAGTAGCAACCCCAAAAAAGATACTAAAAATTACTATCTGTAATATTTCATTAGTAGCCATTGCTTCAAATACACTTCTCGGAAAAACATGCTCAATAAATTTTTGCAGGTTAAACTCCGTAGTTTTTCCTACCAGGTCTTGCGCCCCTGTTGCATCAGCATTACTAAGGTCAATACCCTCTCCCGGTTTAAAGAAGTTTACGAGAACTAAACCAATGGTTAAAGATACAAGTGAAGCTGTAACAAACCAGAGCAAAGCTTTGCCACCTACACGTCCTACTGATTTAAGATCACCCAACTTTGCAATACCAACCACAAGAGTAGAGAACACCAACGGGGCGATTATCATTTGTATTAACCGTAAAAAGATGGTGGTTAATATCCTTATGTTAGTAGAAAAACTCTTAATGGTTTCGGGGGAAGAGTGCTCATGTATTAGGTATCCAGTAAGAATACCTAATACCATGGCTATAATTATATAAAGCGTTAACCTGTTCTTTTTGCCCGGTTGTTTTTGCTCCATTAAATCAATGTTTGTTATTGCTGCAATATAGTATTTAAATCGAAAGCCTATAAGTATGCCGAAGCAGGTTTAATAAAAGAAAAGTTTTGGCTTTGAATAAATGCTTATTTTTCGGCCACAAAAAAGAAATTCACATTAACCTACTGATTTATGAGTTTATTCGTTAGAAAACCAATGAAAGCACTTTTAAACGAAGCGCAGGAAACAGGTAGCCACACCCTAAAAAGAACGTTGGGTGCTGGAGGATTAATTGCCTTAGGTATAGGAGCTATAATTGGTGCAGGACTATTCTCGATTACCGGCATGGCTGCTGCAAACCATGCTGGCCCTGCTATTACTATATCATTTGTGGTAGCAGCATTTGGTTGTTTATTTGCAGGTTTGTGTTATGCAGAATTCGCATCGATGATTCCCGTTGCAGGAAGCGCTTACACTTACTCTTATGCAACAATGGGTGAGTTTATTGCCTGGATAATTGGATGGGATTTAGTGTTGGAATATGCCGTAGGTGCAGCAACGGTAGGTATAAGCTGGAGTAGGTACTTAGTAAAATTTTTAGAAGGATTTGACATACACTTGCCAACTGCTCTTACACTTGGTCCATGGGATGGGGGCATCATAAACCTCCCGGCCGTTTTCATTATAGTATTAATGAGTTTGCTATTAATTAAAGGAACGAAAGAAAGTGCATCCGTTAATGGGGTTATTGTAGCACTGAAAGTAGCAGTGGTTTTAGTATTTATTTTCCTTGGATGGAAGTACATTAATAACGATAATTACATTCCTTACATACCTGACAACACCGGAACCTTTGGTGAGTTTGGATTTAGCGGAATCATTCGCGCCGCAGCTATTGTATTCTTCGCCTACATCGGCTTTGATGCTGTAAGCACAGCTGCACAGGAAGCAAAAAATCCAAAGCGTGATATGCCATGGGGTATATTAGGTTCTCTCGCTATCTGCACTGTACTATATATCCTTTTCGCTCACGTTATGACTGGTGTTACCAGCTATTCCACTTTCGCAGGTAAAGATGGCATTGCACCAGTAGCCCTAGCAATTGATCAAATGGGTACGCCAAACGCAGCAGGTACCATCACCCCCGATTATCCATGGCTTAATCGTGCAATTATAGTTGCTATACTTGCAGGTTATGCGTCGGTTATACTCGTTATGCTTATGGGTCAGAGCCGTGTATTTTTCAGCATGAGTAAAGACGGCCTCATTCCAAAAATCTTTTCAACCGTTAATCCAACAACACAAACACCCGCAAAGAACAACTTGTTGTTCATGTTATTTGTAAGCCTTTTTGCTGCATTTGTACCCGCAAGAGTGGTAGGCGAAATGACTAGTATCGGAACCTTGTTTGCATTTATTCTTGTTTGTATAGGTATATGGGTAATGCGTGTAAAAATGCCTGAGATACCAAGATCATTTAAAACTCCGTTAGTTCCATTAGTTCCTATCCTTGGCATTGTTACTTGTTTATTCATGATGGTTTTTTTACCAATGGATACCTGGATCAGGCTTTTGGTATGGATGTTAATTGGAATGGATATTTACCTCGCTTATGGAGCAAAGCATAGCCACCTTGGCAACGGCACAACTACCAGGAAGGGAATGAAGGTGGCCCGATACACCGGCCTAGTACTTGCACTTCTGTTAATTCTTGCTGGCTTCCTGCACCAATACGGCGTAGGCTTCGACGAGGATAGAACCTTGTTTTATATTTCTATCGTTTTTGCAGTAATTCATTTAGGTGTTTTTGCCAATCGTTTAGGAAGGCCTGAACCGGTTGATGACGGCGAACCCACTAACCCTATAGAAGAAAAGTTCTAATAGCTTTTTAAATATTTTTAAACCGTTCTACTAACAATAGAACGGTTTTTTATTGCCCCAAACGCTGTATTTTCGCACTCTTTTCATACTAACCTTTAGTATAGATCACAACCCTAATAAGAAATACAAACAAGAAATTATATTTAATGGGAAGGATATTTGAAGTTCGAAAATCAACCATGTTTGCCCGTTGGGATCGCATGGCCAAAGCATTTACCCGCCTCGGAAAAGAGATAGCAATTGCAGTAAAAGCTGGTGGACCCGAACCGGATACAAATCCAGCCTTACGCCGTTGCATATTAAATGCAAAGGGCGTCAACATGCCTAAAGATCGTGTAGAAGCTGCCATTAAAAGGGCAATGGGAAAAGACATGACTAACTACGAGGAAGTGATCTATGAAGGTTATGCCCCTCACGGCATTGCTGTTTTAGTGGAGACCGCTACCGACAACCATACACGTACCGTTGCAAACGTAAGAATGCATTTTCGTAAGGGCGAAGGTAGCCTTGGCAACAGCGGCTCTGTTGCGTTTTTGTTTAATCGTGTCGGCGAGTTTAAAATTAAAAACGAAGGTGTTAACATGGATGATCTGGAACTAGAACTTATTGATTTTGGTCTTGAAGAAATTGGTGAGGATGACGAAGGAAACATAGTTTTGCGCACACCATTTGATGAATTTGGAAACATGAGCAAGGCCTTGGAGGATAAAGGAATAACACCTTTAAGTGCAGAGTTAAACCGCATACCAACTACCACTGTTGAGCTTAACGAAGAGGAAGCTAAAGAAGTTTTGGAGTTAATAGATAGATTGGAACAAGACGAAGACGTACAGAAAGTGTATCATAATTTAAAGTAATTTTTGGTACCCATCTTTGGTACTACTATTAAACTCCGTTGCGTCGCACTCTTGTACTTCCTGTTCTTTACGCAACAAATAACATTGTAACTTTAAGCCGTACCTCTAATACTGGTGGGGCTTTTTTTATTATAAGCATCATAACCCTTTCTCTCGTGCCTCAAAGTAAGCACGAGAAAATGTGGTAAATAAAAATTTAAAAGTGTAAGATTTCCACGAAAGTTAAAAGTAAAAATGTCAGTCCAGCACACACTTTCAGACAATCAAACCAGCCCATCAAAGCCAGTAATTTTGTTTGATGGCGTTTGTAATCTTTGCAGCAACACTGTACAATTTATTATTAAGCACGATAAGAAAGATCATTTTAGATTCGCTTCTTTACAATCTCTTTATGGCCAGCAGGTTTTAGATCAATTCAACCTTCCTACAAATCACTTTAATTCTTTTATCTTATACCAACAGGGTAAGCTATATACCAAGTCAACAGGAGCTTTAATGGTTGCTAAGCAGCTTTCAGGCTTATGGTTTTTGCTTTATGGTTTTATAATTCTACCACCCTTTATACGTGATGCAGCTTATAACTTTATTGCAAACAACCGCTATAAATGGTTCGGTAAAAAAGAAGCCTGCTGGGTTGCGTTGCCTCACTTAAAAGCTAAGTTCTTAAATAACTAACTTCATTCTTATAGCGAAGAGAGCCACCATGTATTTCCATAACTATCTGTAACACCAGCAGCCCTTCCATAGCTTTGTGTGGTTGGCTCCATAACTGAAGTTGCTCCTTCATTAATGGCTTCAAGGTAGGTCTCATCTGCATTCTCAACATAAACAAACATACCGGCAGGCATAGGCTTAAAGTTATCTGTTGCATCAGCAAGCATTATAATAGAATCACCAATCTTCACTTCTGCGTGCATAATACCTTCCTCTCCTCTTGGCACTCTTAATGTTTCCTCTGCATTAAATACACGCTTTAAAAAGTCTATTAATCCTTCAGCACCTTCAACAATTAAATACGGCATAACGTGCTGGTGAGAGCCGGCTTTTTTAATATTCATAATTAAGGTTTTACTGAAATATAATTAAAAAAGACAACAACAGGAATTACCAAAGGAACAATGAAAACGATTTGATGTGAAGTAGGTTTAATATAACAAATCACGTATATCATTAGTAGCTCCAACCTACCAGTTGCTCAAAATCCATAAACGCTTTTTCGCAGTGAAACCATAGGCGCATTAAGAACAAACAGTACAAGTGAGTGACACAACGAAAGATGATTAGATAACTAATGCCGGAAACAAAAAACCCACAACTGAAGCAATCGCTAAAAGAATATTTTTTAAAAAGCAACTTTTAAATTAGATAATGCTTCTTTATCGTAATGTAATCCAAGCAATCTTTTATGGTTGTGAATACTTCTATTGATAAAGTCCACTAATCCGTTAATCCAAACTTCTCTGCAGGAACCAATAACTGTTATTAAACAATATTGGTAGTACCAACTTTATCAAACAACCACTTTATGAAAAAAACATTTACTCCCAAAGGGATTCAATGTGTCGTTATGTTTCTTCTGCTTTTTTTTACGGGCTCATTGCAGGCGCAAGTAAAAGAAAGCTTTCCTACTGAGTCGTCTTCCACTGCACGATGTGCAGGCTTTACCGCAGAGGTAACGAACGGCTCGCTCATTAATCTTTGTTCAGGGTCTTCAGTCACATTAAACGGATCACCTACCACTGCCGGCCTGCTTTACAAGTGGCAAAAGCAAACATCAGCAGGCGGACCATTTGTAGATATTAGCGGGGCAACTGCGTCTACTTACAGCACCAATATTTTAGGTGCTTATCGTGTTTTAATTGCCAATGGTAGTTGTATTGATACATCTGCAATTGCAAACGTAATACGACTGAACGTAGAAGGCGGAACTATATCATCAGCAAATACTACAATCATTTGTAATGGTAATCCCGGCGGTATGCTAACAGGTACAACAGTTCCTGGTTCAAGCGAGGGGATAATTTCTTTTACCTGGGAGAAGAACGAGAATAATACTGGTTGGAGTGTAATACCAAATGCTACTAATTTGGATTACTCCGTTGGTCCTGTTACAACAACTACTGCGTATCGTAGGATTTCAAAAGACAATTGCGGTAATACTGCAGCTTCTAATGTTGTAACCTTTACAACTACTACAGCTTTAAGTGCAGGTACTGTAAGTCCCGCATCTCAAACAATTGTAGTGGGTGCAACACCTGCTCCACTTACTGCAACAACAGCTACTGGGGGTAGCGGAAATATTTCTTACCAGTGGCAATCAGCACCTTTTGAAAGAGGTACATTCAATGACATTGCGGGGGCTACTTCAGCAAGTTACTCACCAGGTGCTTTAGGACAAACTACTTACTTTAGAAGAGTGGCCTTAGATAATAATTGTCTTACTACTGCTGCAACAATTCCTGTTGTAGTGTATGTAAGTAATGCACCTTTATTAGCAGGAAGCTTTACAATTGGTTCAAGTTGCTTTTTTACAGGTATGCCAGCAGCAGCGTTGGAAATGCAAAACCCACCAACAGGAGGAGTACCACCATATACTACCCAATGGCAAATGAGTACTGACAAGATTAACTGGACATCAATTGCAGGTGCTAATGGTCCTGTTTACAATCCAGGTGTTCTTACAACTTCTACATGGTTCCGTAATAAAGTTACAGATGCTGCAGGAACAGTAGATTATACTGCTGCTGAATCAATCACACACATCTCTACTACTTTAACTGCCGGCACCATTAAAACTACAAGCCCTGTAGCATGTATTGGTTCATCACCAGCTACTATTGTTGGTGTGGTTAGTCCTACAGGCTATGGTGAAAGATTAAACTTTCAATGGCAATACAAGAATGCAACAACAGGAACATGGATTGACATTCCTAATGAAATAAGAGCAAGCTATACGCCAAGTCCTATTGCCGAAAAAACAAGCTTTAGAAGATTGACAGTTGATGCTTGTGGCTTAGGTACAAGAACTGCTATTTCAAATGAAGTAGAGATCGACATCAGGCCAGAGTTGTTTGCCGGTTCAATACAACCAAGTTCTCAAATGATTTATAATAGTGGTACACCTGCACCACTTAATTCGTCAACTGCACCTTATGGTGGTACCGGCGCTTATTCAGTATCGTGGGAGCAAAGTAACCTAGCAGTTGGTCCGTGGACAACTATTGTAAACGCAACAAGTGCCAGCTATGCTCCACCTGCTTTACAACAAACTACTTATTACAGGAGAGTTGTAAAAGATGAAGGTTGTCTTGCTACAAAATACACCTATGTTGTTGAGGTATACTTAAATCTTGCTGATACTTTAAAAGGCGGAAACTTAAGAGCTTCTACCTGTGTATTTGCAGGATACAGGCCTTCAAAAATTGAAAGCCAGTTACCACTAGTAAGCGGAGGAGTTTTACCTTACTCATTCCAGTGGGAAAGCCGTACTGGTACAACAGGTTCGTTCAATGTAATTACTGGTGCTACTACCGAGAATTATCAACCTTCGGTAATTACTGCTACTACCCAATACCGCAGAAGAGTAACAGATGCGGTAGGCAACTCTGCATATTCAGACACTGTTACCATCAATTATATTGCTACCCAAATATTGCCTGGTACAATTGCAGCTGCAGGTTCTACAGCTTTATGCCAGCCAACAACAGGAAACCACATTAGAAGTGTTGTTGATGGAAGCTTATATGGTGAAGCAGCACACTACCAATGGCAAAGCCGCACGACTACTGGTGAATGGACTAACATTCCTGGTGCGACCAATGGCACTTACACAACTGGTATGATCACCCAAACTACTTATTTCCGCAGAGCTTTCTCTGATGAGTGTGGTGGTGTAGTAAGAACAGTTTATTCGAATGAAGTAGTGTTTACAGTAGGCCCGCTTATCAAAATTAAAGCAGGTATTATTGATGGACCTATCATTACATGTACAGGTACAGCACCTGGTATCATCCGCAGTGTTTTAGATGCTTGTGGAACTGGTATGAACTACCAATGGGAAATAAACACCGGTTCTGGTTGGAATACTATTAACGGTGCAACAGGTGCTTCTTACACGCCTGGTGTTATGAATACAGATACTCGTTTCCGTCGTAAAGTAGTTGATGGATGTGGTACTGTAGTTTATTCAAATGAAGTAGAAATCTTTGTTTACCCTCCAATTGAACCTGGCGTTATTGGCTCAGTTAGCCAGACAGTTTGTGAGAATGGTACGTCTTCAATTATTAAGTTGTTAAGCGAGTGTCACTATACTGACGGTACTGTTACTTACCAATGGCAACAAGCTGCTTCAGCAACTGGACCATGGAGTGATGTTGCAGGAGCTAACGCAAACCAGCTACAGCCAACCACAGGTACTACAAACAAGTATTATCGCCTGATGGTTAAGAGCACCACATGTAGTGCAGTTGCTTATACTAACGTTGCAGAAGTTTTAGTAAGAAGTGCATGTGCTACTTCTATCACTTCAAATTCAACCACGTTTTGCTTTCGCAGTACACAGCCTGTAATTCTTACTTACAATACAGGTACGTGCAACAATCCACAGGATTATAGTTACGAGTGGGAGTTCTCTCCGAACGGTACTACCAACTGGACATCAACAAGTGAAAATGGTGTAAACCTTGATGTACATAGCTTCTTCGATATGCAGGATAAGACAGTTTCATTCCGTGTAAGAATTATGAACACTGCATGTCAAACTGCAACCTACAGCAATGTAATAACCATTACCAAAGTGGTATGTAGCTCACCGGCTATCAGTCCTCGTATTGAAAGAGTTTCACTTTTTCCAAACCCATCGGTGGCAGGTGAAACAATTACCTTGAAATTAGATGAAAGCGAATCGTACAAAGTAGAGATGAGCAGCATTGATGGAAGAAAAGTTTCCGGAATTGCAACCCGTTCATCTAACGGTAAAATTCAAATAACAGTACCTTCAAATGTTGAAAACGGTACTTATATGATCGTGTTAAAAAACGGTAAAAAGCAAATAGTTCAAAAACTAATTGTGCAATAACAAAACCCGTAAAAATTAAAAAAGGCTGCGTCGAAAGATGCAGCCTTTTTTATTATAGAAAATTTATTTAGTCGTCAGTTGTACTCTCCTCAACATCGTTGTGTCACTCACTTGTACGCTTGGCAATTCTACTCACCCTTTTTTTAACGCAAAGAATACATAAGGAGCAAAGACGCCAGGAGAAATTTCTTTGCGGGCTTTGCTTGTATTTTCTTTGCGCCTTTGCGTGATTAATTCTTTGAATAAGGAACAAACCGTACAAGTGAGTGACACAACGATGATGACCAATGATATGAGGTTGGTAACATAAATATTACTATCAACTACAACGGCACTATCGTATATGTCTTCCCCTTCTGGGTTTTAAAGTCAATCACATATCCTTTCTCATAAGGCACGTCAACCAGCTTTGCTTTTTCGTTCTTCTTATATAAAGGCTTTGGCGCTTCGGTAAGCAAAGGATTAATAAGATTGCCGGCAGCAGGAGTCGATTTAACTTCAAGAACCTTGACAGGAGTAAGCGTACGAATACGGCAGTTACCACCAAGTGCCGAATAGATCTTGCTTTGGGTAAGCTTGCTATCTTTCCAAACCATATCGATTGTAAAATTGCCTCTTGCCTTGATGCCTTTAATGGAACCATTGCTCCACTCTTTCGGTAGGGCAGGCAATAGACTTATTTCACCGGTATGGCTTTGCAAAAGCATTTCTGTAATACCTGCTGTTGCACCAAAATTTCCATCAATCTGGAACGGAGGATGCGCATCAAAAAGATTTGGGTAAGTACCGCCTCCACTCATTTGCTCGTTGGTTAATTGCCCGCTATCTTTTTTAGGTGTGGTGCCTTTTCGTGTACTACCTGCGGGGTCAATAAGGGTAAGGCCGGCTTTTAATATTTGCAAGGCATGATCGCCATCTTGCAGCCGTGACCACCAGTTAATTTTCCAGGCCATAGACCAACCGGTGCTAACATCGCCCCGATGAATTAGGGATTGCTTTGCAGCAGCAGCAAGCTCTGGGGTGTTTTGAACAGTAATATGATTGCCGGGATAAAGACCATACAAATGCGACAAGTGACGATGTGTGTCTTCAGGATCATCCCAATCTTTAAACCACTCCTGCAATTGGCCGTGTTGGCCAACGTTGTAAGGATATAACTTAGCTCTTGCACTTTCTAATTGAGCCCGAAAATCATCGTCGATGTTTAGCGTTTTTGCAGATTCAATACAAGCATTAAAGAGCTCACGTAAGATGCCCATATCCATTGCAGTAGCCATGCTTACTTCAAGGTCTTTGCCATTTAGTTTAAAAACATTTTCAGGTGAAGTGGATGGATTGGTAACAAGGTAGCCGGTGGTCTTATCTTCCACCAACCAATGGAGCATAAACTCTGCAGCACCTTTCATTTGGGGATAGCCTTTATCACGTAAGAATTGCTTGTCGCCGGCAAACAAATAATGCTCGTATAAATGCGTACTTAACCATGCTCCACCCATTGGCCATGCCGACCATCTTGGCGCACCACGAGAGTCCCAATCGTAACCACCTGTTGGTGATGTTTTAGCCCAGATGTCTGTGTTATGATGAACTACCCAACCCTTGGTAATACCATAATTAACTTTGGCCGTTTGTGCCCCATTAATAGATAATCGCTTTAAGAAATCAAACAGTGGTTGATGAAGCTCAGAAAGATTAGTATTCTCTGCCAACCAATAATTCATTTGGGTATTTACATTTACGGTGTAGTTACTTCCCCAAGGGGGTTGCACATGGTCGTTCCATAAACCCTGCAAGTTGGTAGCTTGTGAACCATGACGAGAACTTGCTATCATTAAGTAGCGGCCGAACTGGTAATACATTACTTGCAGTTCCTGGTCGTTACCCGTTTTGCCTTGTCTTGATAGCCTAACGTTTGTAGGAAGCTTAGATAATTCAGGGTTTGAACCAAGGTTAAAACTTACACGGCCGAATAACTTTTTATAGTCAGCAGTGTGCGCAGCTTTTATTGTTGCATAGGTCTTTGCTGAAGCTTTCTTCATATCAGCTTTGGCTTCAATTGAAGGGTCTTTACCTTCTAAACCCGGTGATTTATTGAAGCCGTTGAAACTTGTACCATCAGTTAAATAAATGGTTACAGCATTTGCATTGGCAACGTTTATTTTATCTCCTGATGACTTTGTGCTTCCACCTTCAGCTTTTATTTGAACATGTACTTCGAAGGTCATCCCCTCACCTTTTGGATTTTCATCGTAAACTATTTGCTGTGGTTCGCTTGCTCGGTGAGCAACATGCTTTGGGGCTTTGCCTTTTAGAACAAGAGCCCCCTCCCGGCCTCCCCCAAAGGGGGAGGAGAATGATTGGGTGTTGTACCGTAGCTTACTTGTTAATGAGGCGGTGAAATTTAGTGCTCCTTTCTTATCCGCTGTTATACGCACGATCATCACTTTATCAGGATAACTGATAATAGATTCTCTTTTATAAGTTACTCCGCCTGCTTTGTAAGTAACAGTGTGTACTGCATTATTTAGATCCAGTTCACGACGGTAAGATGTAGTAGTCGAATCTTTCAAATTAAAGTTCAGAAACAAATCAGCCATAGTTAGGTATCGTGCAGAGTATGGTCCTTGTAAATTCTTCTTCCATATCTCTGCCGCTTCAGCATACTTGCCTTCAAAGACAGCTTGCCTTACTTTAGGTAAAGCTTCAGGCCCTTTCGGATTGTTACCGGGGTTTGGAAAACCTGACCAAAGGGTGTTATCATTTAACTGGAAACGCTCTGTATTTACGCCACCAAAAACCATAGCACCTGTCTTACCATTGCCAAGCGCCAACGCCTCTTCCCAAACCTTTGCAGGTTGATCGTACCATAACTTTAATTTAGGGTCATCCTTTTTAACCTGCGCAGAGGATGCTATGGTTAGCAGTAATAGAACAGAAAGAAAACTATATGGCTTCATATACTATCGTCTAAAATTTAAATATGTATTCTTTACCTGCTGCTGTATTAAAGTCATAATCTTTAGAAGGCTTCACGCCGACAGGTTTTAACTTAGCAACCGGAGAAATTATTGGAGCTTTAATTTGGGGCACTTCATAAAAAGCATTTGTGTTAACACCTTTTGGCGATAAAAGATTTGCAGGCAACGTCTTTATCAAATCATTGCTGAAACGCAAACGACAGTTACCACCCAGCCTTGATTTAACCTTAACTTCCTTAAGCTTTTTATCTTTCCATGTAATGTCTATTACAAAACCACCACGAGCAACTAAACCCGTAACTTTTCCTGAAGGCCAGTTACCAGGCAACGCAGGTAAAATATGAATAGCTCCATCATGGGATTGTAATAACATTTCAGCAATCCCTGCTGTACAACCAAA
>JAQBNN010000034.1 GCA_028288505.1 Segetibacter sp.
TTGAAACCATCTTCAGCACCAATTGGCAACTGTAATGGAACTGCTTTTGCGCCAAGCATTTCTTTAACCTGTTTTACCACGTTAAGAAAATCAGCACCAGCACGATCCATTTTATTTACGAATCCAATACGAGGAACTTTATAACGGTTAGCCTGGCGCCAAACTGTTTCAGATTGTGGCTCAACACCAGAAACTGCACAGAACAACGCAAGCAAACCATCCAGTACACGCAATGAACGTTCTACCTAAACGGTAAAATCCACGTGACCCGGAGTATCAATAATGTTGAATTTGTATAATTTAGAATCTGCATTCTTGGTACCCTGTGTTGTAGGGAAATTCCAAAAACAAGTAGTAGCAGCCGAAGTAATTGTAATACCTCTCTCCTGCTCCTGTGCCATCCAGTCCATTGTTGCGGCACCATCGTGTACCTCTCCAATCTTGTGGTTCACACCAGTATAATACAGAATACGTTCTGTAGTGGTAGTCTTACCCGCATCAATGTGCGCAGCAATACCAAAGTTCCGTTGAAATCTTAAGTCCGCCATGACTTGTTTATTTGTAATTGTTAATGACTATTTCTTTTGTGTTTAACCAACATTCAACCTTTACTGTTACATCGTTGTGTCACTCACTTGTACCGCAAACTTTTATTCAGCCTTTGGTTCAAACTCAAATCCTATGAATAAAATACCATAAAGAGTTGAATTTCGAGGCGCGAAGGTATGGAATTCATTGGTAATAAAAGGAAGGCAGAGTTAATAATTAATGAAAGTGTTTATTAAAGAATGATTAAGCGTATAGGAAACATCTGATTAAAAGAAATTGGTTTTGTAAATTTACAAAAAGGGCTTTTTATGGGATTAGTATATGCAGAAATTGAGCTAATAAATGGAGAAGATCTTGTTTTAGCGCGCCGACACATTATTGGCGAAGACGAAATAAAAAAAATGACAGTGTCTGCACTTGTTGATACTGGTTCTTTTATGCTAGCAATCAACGAAAACATCCAGCAACAACTGCAACTACCAGTGGTAGAAAAAAGAAAAGCCCTGCTTGCCGATGGTTCTATTTTGCAGTGTGATGTAGTTGCACCGCTTGAGCTTCGGTTTAAGAATAGAGCCACAACTTGCAGAGCGATGGTTTTACCCGGAGACTCAGAAGTTTTATTAGGAGCTATTCCTTTAGAGGACATGGATGTTCTAATTCATCCTCTACGACAGGAACTCATCGTAAATCCGGAGCATCCATATTTTGCGCAGATGAAAATGAAATAGTTAGGATAAAGGGTTATAAGTTTTATATTACCATACAAACCATAACCGTATGGATATTGTTGCAATTATAGGCTTTGGCCTGTCTGGTTTAAGCTTTTTACTTTTTGTACTTTCCTTTAGGCTGATCTCGCAGGAGCAACGGCAGCCACAGCCGAAAAACGGAATATTAAAAATGATCCTGTTCTTTATGATCCGCACATTTGTTTCAACAGGTACTGTTGGCTGGTTTGGCTTGTGCAAAATAAAAACAGCGAACTGTCTTCTAAAAACGACTCGTTGCTGATAGCTCAAACAGCTGTCCTTAACTAATACGTAAAACCTATTGAACAAACAAAACCAGGAAAAGGTTGAAAGCATTAAAACCGGGGATAAGCAGGAAATAGTGGAGCAGGTAAAAGGCTTGCAAAGCAACGCCGACACCCTGGCAAAAAATTTATCTGCCATTGACCCGGAAAAAGCTGAAAAAGTAAACAAGAGCGGCGATAGCATACAAATTCTACTCACGCAAATTAAACGTACCCCACCTTCCAATACGGCGAAGATTAAGATGCTTTCGAACAGAGTAATATTCACGAACAACAAGATTCGTAAAATTTCGAATGAAGCGCTGAAAGTAAGCCCGCAAAGTTTTGGGACGAGGACGCAATAAAACGGCCTGATCCATTTAGTACCCCCAGTTGAAGAGTGCGACGCAAGGATGTAACCTGAGAATTACAGCTGCCGGAACCATAATAATTGCTAGGATGATTAACGAGTAACCTTAATGACGGGAAATGCAAAAACCCCGGAAGAATCCAGGGTTTTTATACAGTATAAAGTAAGATTAATTAGATCTTGAAGTGAGAGAAGGCTTTGTTAGCCTCAGCCATACGGTGTGTGTCTTCTTTCTTTTTGAAAGCTCCACCTTCACCTTTGCTAGCTGCGATGATCTCGTTAGCTAATTTCTCAGCCATACTACGACCATTTCTTTCACGGCTAAAACGCACCAGCCATTTGATGCTTAGAGAGATCTTCCTATCAGGACGAACCTCTGAAGGAATTTGGAAAGTAGCACCACCAATACGACGGCTACGAACCTCAACTCCTGGTGTAACGTTGGCTAAAGCTCTTTTGAAAAGCTCGTAACCATCTTCGTTAGTTTGTTTCGCTACTCTGTCAAGAGAGTCGTAAAATATTGTTAGAGCAATACTTTTTTTACCCTGCCACATTAAGTTGTTTACAAAACGTGTTACCAGTTTGTCGTTAAACTTTGGATCTGGTGCTAAAGGTATTTTTTTAGGTTGCGACTTACGCATGTTTCTATTTATTTATTTACAGACTGGGCTGTTTATTGAATGAATTATTTAGAAAAGAAGAATTATTTTTTAACTTTTTCTCTCTTTGTACCATACTTAGAACGAGACTGCTTACGGCCTTTAACACCTGCAGTATCCAGGCTACCACGAACGATGTGATAACGTACACCTGGTAAATCTTTTACACGACCACCACGTATTAAAACGATACTGTGCTCCTGTAAGTTGTGACCTTCACCTGGGATGTAGGCAATAACCTCAATCTTATTGGTTAAACGAACCTTAGCTACTTTACGTAATGCTGAGTTCGGTTTCTTTGGAGTTGTGGTGTACACACGGGTACAAACACCACGACGCTGAGGGCAAGCATCTAGTGCTCTAGACTTGCTCTTCGCTTTGATTATTTCTCTTCCTTTTCTTACTAATTGCTGTATTGTAGGCATGTAAAACCTTTTAATTTTTCGGACGGCAAAAGTAACGGACATTTCTTTAATAACAAAAAAACTTCCGAAAGAATTTTTCATTATGAAACTCTAAAGCTGGTTTTTGGCTTTAATTCCGTCATATTTCCAGCTCCTCTGTACCAAAAATAAAAGAAGGCTGCACTCTGCAGCCTTCAAATTAGTTAAAATGAGCGGAAAATGTTAAACCTTAAACATCCAACTGTGCCTATCTTCGGTTTTACTATAGCGAATGTCATTGAGCCTTTTTTTAAGTTCGGGTGCTGTTTGCCATTTATCTGTGTCAAATTCCATTACGTAATCTTTATATCTCAGCTCTTTTATTAAAGTGATAGTTGCTGCGGTACCGGTTCCAAAAACTTCGAAAAGGGCTCCTGCCTGGTGTGCATCCATTAAATCGTCTACACTAATGCGCCTTTGTTCGACTTTGAAACCCATCTCCTGCAAGAGGGTTATAGCACTTTCGCGGGTAACCCCTGTTAAGATCGTTCCTTCTTCAAGGCTTGGTGTATAAGCCGTGTCTCCAATAATGAAGAAAACGTTCATTGTACCGATCTCCTGCACATATTTATGTTCGAAGGCATCCGTCCATAAGACCTGGTCATAACCTTTTTGCTTTGCTTCTGCCGTTGCCAGCATACTTGCACCGTAGTTGCCAGCAGCTTTAGCAAATCCAATTCCTCCGGGGGCAGCACGGGTGTACTTTTCCTCTACATAAATCCGCATAGGCTTGTTGTAGTATGGGCCGGTTGGGCTTAGCAAAATCATGAACTTGTATTTTTCCGACGGCTTTACTCCAATAATAGGATCATTGGAAAACATGAACGGCCTTATGTACAAAGAGTGATCTTCTTTATTAGGTATCCAATCCTTGTCAAGCTCAACAAGCAAACGCAAACCCTCGATAAAAACGTCTTCAGGCACTTCAGGCATTTGCATGCGCTTTGCAGAAAGATTAAATCTTCGGTAGTTGTCGTAAGGGCGGAAAATGAAAGCTTCTCCTCTTTCATCTTTGTAGGCTTTTATTCCTTCAAAAATTGACTGGCCGTAATGTAAGGCTGCAGTTGAAGGATCAAGTAATAGGGGTTGGTAGGGTTTGATTTCAATATTTTTCCATTCTCCCTCTTCGTAATCGGCTTCAAGCATGTGATCAGTAAAGAACTTTCCAAAAGGAATATTGTCGAGCGACAAACTCTTCAGCTTGCTCTTTTCTACCTTTTGAACATTAATATCCAAGGCTGCAATCATAATACTAAATTTGTAGCAAAAATAAAAGAAATTGCCCTGCTAAGGCTACTAAAAGTTTCGGTGACAATGAGTTTAGAAAAAATTAAACTACCTGATTTTTTGATTGTTGATTTATACAAGAATTCGCTGGTTGAGTTAGAAAATGTGCAATCAGTAAAGCAAATTGTTGACGTTAAATTTGAAAAAAAACCCGTTGAGGTGAACGAAATTGAAGAAGTTGGTACAAATAACGCAATTAAATACCTGGGTGAGAACAGGAAAAATATAGCAGTATTGGTTAATGAATCCAAAGCGACTGTTATTAGTGAAAGCGATCTCTCGTTTCTAACTAATATCCTTAAAGCTTGCAACCTCGGTTTGGCAGATATTGCTATCATAAACATCAGGGAACAGGAGCTGCATTTTAATGACGTGATCCAACAATTCGAATCAACCGTACTTCTACTTTTTAACGTTGATCCTAAGGAGTTAAAACTGCCCTTCAATATTCCACCGTTCCAGGTGCAAAATTATGATAACTGCACCTATATGGTTGCCCCTCCTCTTAACATGATCAACCAGAATAACGCGGAAGGTAAATTGTACAAGACGAAGTTGTGGATGAGTTTAAAGACCATTTTTAATGTTTGACCTGCACCGATGGAAAAGTTGATTTTTGCCACCAACAACCAAAACAAGGTTGAAGAAATAAAAAGCTTAATTGGCGACCTGTTTGAAGTGGTGAGCCTTAAAGAAGCGGGAATAGATATTGAAATTCCTGAACCTCATAATACGCTGGAAGAAAATGCGACAGAAAAGTCGAGAACTATTTATCAACTCACCAATCAGAATTGTTTTAGTGAAGATACTGGCCTGGAAGTAGCAGCTTTAAATGGAGAGCCGGGTGTAAAAAGTGCAAGATATGCAGGTGAAGCAGTGAGCTTTAGCAACAACCTGGACAAGCTCCTAATAAACCTTAAAGGTAAAACTGACCGAAGGGCACAGTTTAAAACCGTGATCTCTTTGATCCTTAACGGGAAAGAACACCAGTTTACAGGAATCTGCCAGGGACGAGTAATAGATTTTGAAAGAGGAACTAACGGCTTTGGTTATGATCCGGTTTTCGTGCCCGATGGTTCAGATAAAACTTTTGCAGAAATGACTCTCGAGGAAAAGAATTTTTTCAGTCATCGCAAGAAAGCAACTGCTCAATTACTCGCCTTTCTTTCCCTTAATGGGAAAAATTCCTCCATTTAAGAGAATTTAATTAAAAAAACTGCAACTAATTAAAGAAAGGGGTCGTCTTTACAATAAATGGCCCTGTTTGTGCATTATATAGGGTATCCAATTCACCCTTCTGCAATTAGACAATTACCTACCAGTAATCCTTGTTGCAATAAAGGACAAAACAATACTTATGACCACCAATATTAGTAAAACCAACCGTTTTCCTTCAGCATTAGCTGTTGGATGTAAAGATGAAAAATTTTTAGAGAGTCAAAATAGATTTTTTACCCAAGAAAACTGTACCCCCCCCATGTTTGAAACATCTGTTACTCCTCCCCCACACGTTTCGGAAAAAATTGCAAGAGCACTTGATAAGCAGGATAACTTAAAGAACGCTCATTACTTTAAAAGCAATGTAGGTACTACAACATCTAATAAGATACGTAAGAAGATCTATTTTACTGCTGTAGCTATAACTGCTTTTAGCTGCTTGCTTTTATTAGGAAAATAAATTCAATTGTCGTCGCTATCTTTTGTGGCTTTTCACTTAATATTATTTGGTGGAACGAATTAAAGTTCATTTACCTGAGAGTTTCAATTTCTCTACTGTTGTTTCTATACGTATAACTGACCTCAATTACGGTGGCCATGTAGGTAACGATTCATTTCTTTCCCTTATTCACGAGGCGAGGCAGCAATTCTTAAAACATCATGGGTATGGTGAGTTAGATTTTGCTGGTATTGGTTTAATTATGGCGGACTCAGCAATTGAATACAAACGTGAATTAAACCACCAGGACCAGGTAAAAATTTCTGTTACTGCTACTGCGTTCGATAAATTAGGATTTGATATTTATTACTTGATGGAAGTCATAACTCCTGCAGGTTTACAACTAGCGGGCAAGGTAAAAACCGGTATGCTTTGCTTCGACTATACCCTGAAGAAAAAAGTGGCTGTCCCACTTGAAGCAATTCAAAAACTTTCCGGCGAACTATAACCTTAGAAATAGCTTGTGGTTGGTTACAGAGTGCACCTCTCCGATTAAGCATCGTTGCGTCGCATTACGTTCGTCTTTAGTATTACTATTATACTTTTCCTGCCTTTTGTTTGATCGTGGCCGCCAGTTATGTTGCAGACAAGTAATCGCTTTATTACGGTTGATTTGCCTGCACGATGCTATGTTACTTTCACAGATAGTTCAGTAAAGTGCAAAAAGTACAAGAGTGCGACGCAACGGCTGCTGAAGAAACTACAAATGCTGACTACATAAAAACTACAAACTATCGTCGTTCCAAATTCTCCAGCTTTCTTCGGCTTGTATGTGCAACATTTGCTCCCCGTTTTTTATAGTTGCGCCCTGCTTTTTCCCATTGCTTAAAAACAGCGTTTCAGCAGGGTTGTAAACAAGATCGAATAGATAATGATGGCTTGTAAGACGGTCGTAGGGAATTGAAGGGCATTCATTAATATTAGGAAAAGTACCTGTGGGAGTTGTGTTTATAAGGAGAGTGTACTGGTTGATATAATGGTCTACCTCGTCATAACTTATGCAACCCGCTTTGCCGGCTTTATCGCGTGTAACAAATAGGTAAGAAATTCCTAACTGTTTTAGTGCATACTCAACAGCCACAGCAGCACCACCTGTTCCTAATATTAAAGCATGGGTATGATGGGGCTTTAATAAAGGCAACAGCGAGTTTTGAAACCCAGCCACATCTGTATTAAAACCAAACAGCTTTCCCTGTTTAATTTTCATGCAATTGCAGGCTTCTATTTGCTGCACTGCGTTGTCAGCAGCATGCAAAAAAGG
>JAQBNN010000048.1 GCA_028288505.1 Segetibacter sp.
AACAAACAATACTGGAAGATTCCCCTTGTTTATACCGCTATCGGCATACCTGCTGGTTTTTTTATTTACAATAACACCTGGTATAAAAAAGCAAAGAAAGCTTACGAACTAGTGTTAGCAGCCGACACAGCAAGGTATAATGAAATAGATCCAAAATTGTTAAATGAGAACGGTACCCCTTTTAGGCTGGAGTCGCTTGTTTTCTATAGAAATGAGTTTAGGAAGAATAGGGACTATTCTATTCTGTATTTTTTTATAGCCTGGGGACTTAACGTTGTAGATGCAACAGTGTTTGCACATTTAAAACAATTCGACGTGAGCCCCGATCTTTCTATGAAGGTGGTGCCGACATTTAATCCTTCCCAGAAATCTACTGGGTTTAGTTTAGTTCTCGCTACTAAAAATCCTACTAAGCCTCGATTATTACAAAGCCGTTAGTTGAGTGTCTGTTTTTTATTTTACTTTGCTTCTCTACCTCACTCGTTAATAAGTTTATAATGAAAATTGCATTATTAGGATACGGCAAAATGGGCCATGCTATAGAAGAAATAGCCCTGGAAAAAGGCCATGAAATTGTACTGAAAATAAACTTAGAAAATGTTGAAGACCTCACCTTAGCCAATCTTAAAAAAGCGGATGTTGCTATAGAATTTACAGGACCTGAAAGTGCGGTGGAGAATCTAAAGTTGTGTGCAGAAGCAGGCGTACCTGTTGTAAGTGGATCAACTGGTTGGTTAGAAAGATGGGAAGAAGTAAAACAACTTTTCGAAGACAAGAATGTCACTATCTGCTACGCAAGCAACTATAGTGTAGGTGTAAATTTATTTTTTGAAGTAAATAAGTACCTGGCTAAGTTGATGAAGCATTATAAAGAGTATGATATTAAAATGGAAGAGATCCATCATACTCAAAAGAAGGATGCACCAAGTGGTACTGCCATAACTTTAGCTCAACAAATACTTGAGAATATTAGCAGGAAAGGTACATGGGTAAACCATATAAGCGACAACCAGGATGAGCTTGAAATCATAAGCGAAAGAGTGGACCCAGCACCGGGAACACACAAGATTAAATACACTTCAGCTATTGACGATATTGAGATTATTCATACTGCGCATAACCGTAAAGGTTTTGCTGGTGGTGCTGTACTGGCAGCTGAATTTGTAGTTGGAAAGACAGGTATTTTCTCGATGAAAGAAGTGCTTGGCTTGTAGCAACTTTATCAACAGACTGAAGAGGTGATGGCTACCAAGGATTTAGTCGCACTTTTTTTTGCTGCAGAGCGAACAAAAAGTACAAGAGTGCGACGCAAGAATGCTTAATGTGAAATCTAAAGGTGGGACCAAAAAGAATCTATAACTTAAAACTCCAGCCAACTTTAGCATTTAAACTATTTGAATAGCCACTGGTGTTTTCATTTTTCCAACCGTCGTAATACAAGCCAGCTTCAAGACCAAGGAAGCGAACCCCTGCCCCGATGCCTCGTGTAAAACGTTTACTTTGTAAACCCCTGGCCTTTACAGATGCTGTGCCTATATCACCATTTACAAATATCTTGTTTAGTAAGAGGTAGTGTTTTACACCAATCTTTAGAGGCAGGTAGGTAAGAGTGCCTTGATCGCCATCGGGCTTAAAAGCAGCTGCACCTGCAGTGGCAATAAGATATGTTTTGCCTAAACCCATTCCGCCAAAAACTTCACCACCACCCCCAAAGTTGTAAGCATTGGCGAACTTGCCACTTGGTTTAGCATATAAAAGGTTTCCGCCTATTGTAAACCCTGGCTTCCACTTTTGACTAAAGGCAGTGGTATAAGAAGCACTGCAAAATGTAAATATTGTTGCAGTGAATATGATAATTTTCTTCATAGCTCAATTGATGAATGCTGTTTAAAAAACGAATCAACGCCTAAATAAATTGCTCTAATTTTAGCGGCCTAAACAGATTTTGCATGCTTTCAATGAAAACCCAATATGCCTTCCAGGCTTTAATGTATATGGCAAGGCAGCAAAGCGAGGTACCTGTATTAATTGCAGAGATCTCGCAAGCAAAAGGTATACCACTTAAATTTTTAGAAAATATATTATTACAATTAAAAAAGTCGGGTATCCTCGCGAGTAAAAAAGGTAAAGGCGGGGGCTACCTTTTTGCGCAACAACCAGAAACTATAATGCTTGCTACAGTAATGCGGCTAATGGATGGACCCATTGCTTTACTGCCTTGCGTAAGTCTTTACTTCTATTCGAAATGTAAGAATTGTGATGAGAGTTTTTGCGGCTTAAGTAAAGTGATGATACAAGTTCGTGATGCCTCACTTGCAATATTAGAATCACAAAGCGTGGCTGATATTGCCAGTACAGATCCGCAGGAATTTAATGGCATTAATCTTGAATAAAAAAAACAAAACTTTAAAAAAATGAAAAACATCGCACTTGCGTTAGGCTTATTAGTTTCGTTGCCCTCTTTCTCTCAAAGTTTATTAGATGGAAAAACAGTAGCGAAAGTAAATCTTTCAGCGTTTGCTTTAAAGGGTTATGGAGTACAGGTAGAACGACAAATTGCAAAAAGATTTACGGTAGCTTTTGGTTATAGTAATATTCCAACAAGCAAAATTGCTTTTCAAAGCGCTATTGAAGACGCAGTAGATAACCCAAATGTACAAGTCGGGAACTTTTTATTGGGCACATCCATTTTTACTCCTGAAGTAAGGTTTTATACAGGTAAGAAAGGTGCATTACATGGCTTTTACTTAGCTCCGTACGGCCGCTTTGGTACGTACAATATTAATGGGCCTGTTCAATATTCTACTCCACTAAATGGAACTCGTACCGCAATATTTGACGGAAAATTAACCTCCTCGATGGGTGGCTTAATGATAGGGAGCCAATTTACGCTTGCAAGAAATGTTGTATTAGACTGGTGGATACTAGGAGCAAGTGCAGGAGGAGCAAAAGGCAATTTTGTTGCTGCTACCACACTTAATCCGCAGGAACAGGCTGATTTAAAAAGACAATTGGATGAAATAAATATTCCGTTCACAAATATAGAATCCGAGGTAAGAAGTACAGGAGCCACAGTTAGAACAACTGGCTCAATGGCTGGTGTAAGAGGTTTAGGAATTAATATTGGATTTAGATTTTAAAGAAGCATGGGTACCATAAAAGTAAAATTTTTGGTAGCCATGCTTTACTTCAAGTTCTCCAACATGTCTTTTGTCATTCTTTCTAAGTCGTATTCCGGCTTCCATCCCCAATCTTCCTTCGCTTTACTGTCATCAATACTCCTTGGCCAGCTATCGGCTATTGCTTGCCGGCTATCAACAGTATAATCAATTTCAAAAGAAGGAATATGCTTTCGTATTTCATCCGCTATATCCTTTGGAGAAAAACTCATGCCTCCAAGATTATAAGATGATCTTACCGAAATTTTACTTGCATCTGCTTCCATCAATTCAATAGTTGCCCGTATAGCATCTGGCATATACATCATTGGCAGGTAGGTATCTGCATTTAAAAAGCTTGTATACTTTCCTTTGTTTTTTGCGTCGTGAAATATTTCTATGGCATAATCAGTAGTACCACCGCCCGGTTGAGACTTATAACTTATCAAACCAGGATAACGTAAGCTTCTTACATCCAACCCATATCTCGTATTGTAGTATTCGCACCAACGTTCGCCAGCAAATTTACTTATCCCATAAACAGTGGTAGGTTCAATAGTAGTATGCTGTGGTGTATTTTCTTTTGGTGAACTAGGTCCGAAAACAGCTATACTACTTGGCCAGTAAATCTTCTTCAAACCCTCTTCTTTTGCTACATCTAAAACGTTCAGCAAGCTTTGCATATTAATATGCCAGGCAAGCGTCGGATTTTTTTCTCCCGTAGCACTTAAGATCGCGGCCAGCAGATACACTTGTGTAATGTTGTAGCGAAGTACCAATACATGAAACGTTTCTTTGTTCATTATGTCCAGCGAAACATACGGCCCTGTGCCTTTAAGCAGAGGGTGTTCTTCCCTCAGGTCGCTTGCAATAATATTTCCATCTCCATGTATTTTTCGTAGTTGAAGTGTAAGCTCCACTCCTATTTGTCCGCAGGCACCTACTACTAATATTTTTTCATCTCTGTTTGGCATAGCAATTTATTATTTTATCGTGTTTATGTTCCCGGCAGTAGTTCGTTGTTGTAGCATCGTTGCGTCGCACTCTTGTACTTTTACTTTTTATTTAACCAGCCACGCAATCCCTCAACCCTTTAATCGATCAATCCTTCAATGGAAGTGCAAGCGGCAAAACAAAGAAAACTTTCGCAAAACAATTGCTTCAATTTTTTCACCTTTGCAACCACTTTATAAAAACACCACATGGAATTTTTAAACGAGATCTTCAGGCACCAGGATTATGATAAAAATAATTTCTTCCTCATAGCAGGACCTTGCGTAGTTGAAAGCGAAGAACTTATAATGGAAGTGGCAGAAAGAGTCTATAGTATTTGCAAGAAGCTCGGTATTCCTTACGTGTTTAAAGCATCGTACCGCAAAGCGAATCGCACCAGCGCTTCATCGTTCACGGGTATTGGCGATAACCCAGCTCTTGAACTGGTAAAGAAGGTTGGAGAAAAATATAAACTGCCAACTACGAGTGACATTCATGCGCATGAAGAAGCAGCTGTAGCTGCTCAATACATTGACATTTTACAAATCCCGGCCTTCCTTTGCAGGCAAACAGATTTGCTGGTGGCGGCAGCAGAAACAGGTAAGATTGTAAACGTAAAAAAAGGCCAATTTGTAAGTGGAGATGCTATGAAGTTTGCGGTGGATAAAATAAGAAAAGCAGGCAACGACAAAATAATGCTTACAGAACGGGGAACTACTTTTGGCTACCAGGATCTTGTGGTTGATTATCGCAGTATTCCAATTATGAAAGGACATAACGTACCCGTAATAATGGATTGTACACATAGTTTGCAACAGCCCAATCAAACGACAGGTATAACCGGTGGTAATCCGCAACTAATTGGCACCATAGCCAAAGCGGCAATCGCAACCGGAGCTGATGGACTTTTTATAGAAACACATCCCAATCCTTCATGCGCCAAAAGTGACGGAGCTAACATGCTGCATTTAGATAAACTGGAAGAACTGTTGGTGCAGTTAGTGAAGTTAAGGAAAGCTGTGATTTAAAGTAAAACCGAAGAATGAATATGTAAAGTAGCGGTAGTACACCGAAAGAATTAAAAAATTAATCAGTTATTGAGGAATGAACATTTTATAGCAATCAACCCTTTTGTTGCCAAATGATTTGCCGATGAAGTGATTGCGACGCAACGAAGATGCTATGAAAACCGATGTTGGTATATCACTGCTCTCATTTCGATCCTGCTCTGAAAATTAGAATTTTACCTTTTGAATTTTTAATTATAAAGCAAAACTCCATCCCTGGCGGCTAGCTCACTTGGCAGGTGGCCAAATTCCTTTTTAAAGGTATTGGCAAAGTGACTAAGGTTTGAGTAGCCGACCATCATTCCTACTTCTTTTATTGAATACTTTCCCAGCAACAACAGCGACTTTGCTCTTAGCATCCGGTTCTTCTGGTAGTACTCGTAAATTGGAAGACCATAAAGCATTTTGAAGTCATTCTTCAGCTTCGTAGGACTCATAGCCGAGATCCTTGAAAGTTCATCGATAGTGGGAGGACTAACGGCAAAGTTCTTAACGAGCAACGCTTCAACCTTCATTAGTCGAACGGTTTCTTCATCGCTACGTTTCACTTTTTTAGCAGGTATATCTTTCCGATTGTGCAGGTTGATAATGAATCTTTCCAGCAATAGTAACACCCTGTTTTGGATATGATTTATTCGCAAGGGATGAATGATCTTCTCCATTAACAGCTGATCGAGCATAATGCGATAATCGGTGGCAATAGGCTCGAGGGTTTCATTTTTAATTACTACAGGAAAGTATTGAGTTAGCATTTCATCCAAAGCATTTTTGCCAACCAGAAGACTCAGGTGGCTCTTATTAAAAAAGAATTTAACACACCTCATACGCGTTGTTGCAGGATGGCTAAAACTTTCTGCTGCAAGAGTATGTGATAATTTTACCGATGACTTGATATGGTCGTTTAACCTTCTAAGATTATGCTTATATCCTTCAGCTTTTTCGTCCAATGTTACTTCTGTAAACTGTAACATAAAGGAATGTTCCTGGCATTCGTGTCGTAGTACAGAAAAATCGTCAAGATAAGAGGTATCAGAAACCATCACGCTTATTCCACACGGAAGCTTCTCGGCCCAAATATAACCCTTCCCTACTGCTGCCGGAAGCTGTACCAGGTTATCAGTAAGCTTGGTTTTAAACTTATGAGATATGACCTGCAACAATTCAATAAAATCTGGTCTTTCAAACGATACCATTACTCTTCATTAGGTTATTTATGCATCTTGATTACTTTGCCGAAGCTGTTAATGCAACAGGTCGCTTGGCAATTGGTCAAAAGATTTTCGAAATGCTTTTGCAAAATTACTAAGGTTACTATATCCGAGCTCCATGCCCACTTCCTTCACGCTATATTTTTGAGACAAAAGCATGGCTTTAGCTTTATTCATGCGATGCTTCTGAAAATATTGATAGACCGGAAGGCCATAAATCTCCTTAAAACTGGTCTTTAATTTTGAAGGGCTCATTGCAGCTAGCCTTGCAAGTTTAGTTATGCTAGGAGGCTCAACCGAAAAGTCCTTCATTAATTCTTTTTCTATGCTTTTGAGTCTGTTGATGTCGTCGTTACTCATTTTTACATCAAAATGCATGTCGTTCATTTTGTTGTAAATACGAGTAAAAAATCTCTCTAGCAGCATCATTATCCTGTTCTGGATAATAAGGGTTTCGAAATTTTCATTAGTACCAGAAGAAATAATTTCATTTAAAAGCCGCTTATACTCCGTATCCATGGGCTCATAATTAAATGCACTCATTTTTAAGCTGAGATACTTTTTAATCATTTCTCCAACGCTTTCAACTTCCAAAAATTGTTCAAGCCATTGTTTGCTAAACAAAATATTTATCCCCCGCACCCTTGTTCCCCTGGTGCTAAGAAACATCCAGTCGAACTTGGTGCTTCCTAAAAACACCGCAGAGCGCGTAGGGGCCGTTACGTAATTTGAGGTTACTGGTTCAGCAGGGGTATCAGGAATAAGTACTTCATCAAAACGTAACGTATAAAAATCTCGGAGTATTCTTGTTCTGTTGAGGAGAAGATCCTGGTTTACAGTATAATCAGAGATTACACCCTGCAAACCATTTGGTAATTCTATCAGTTTTAAATATCCTTCACCAATATGTGGCTCCAGAATTATTTTGTTGTTTTTGTAGCTACAGTTTAATGCTTTGGCAAAATAGATAAGCATTTCGTGATAATCAGTATGATTAAATTCAATCTTGAGCACGGAATATTGGTTTATAAACAATTATAAATATCGCAAGGGATTCCTTCTTGCCGAATAGATATAATTTTTAATGTTGATCCAAAAAGCAAGGACCATATAAATAATAAGGGGTGAGCCAAAGGTGATAAAAGACAGATAAATAAACCACATGCGTATCCTGCTGGTTGCTATCCCCATCTTTTCCCCAATAGCAGTACACACCCCAAAAGCGTGAAATTCTATAAATTCTCTAAACCTGTTCATGATTTTTTACAGATTACAACTATTTGATTTCCGTTTTTTACAATCCTTATTGCAATTTAAACAAATATGCATTGTAAACGAATAGAAATCTCATTTCGTATAAGAACAGTTTTGCCGTAAATTTGCAAAACTTTTAGTCACTCTTTTAAATATAGTTAGACATGGCATTTGATATAAATATGATCAGGCAGGTTTACGCCGAGCTTCCGGGCAAGGTTGAAAAAGCCCGCCAGGTAGTAGGAAGGCCCTTAACTTTAGCTGAGAAAATATTATTTGCGCACCTTCATACCGACTTTCAGTTGCAAAGTTTTGAACGTGGTAAAACCTATGTAGATTTTGCACCAGACAGGGTTGCAATGCAGGATGCAACGGCTCAAATGGCGTTGTTGCAGTTCATGCAGGCTGGTCGTCCACAGGTTGCTGTACCAAGTACAGTACACTGCGATCACCTTATCCAGGCAAAAACAGGTGCGAAAGAAGATCTTGCGATTTCTTTAAATACCAATAAAGAAGTTTTCGAATTCCTTTCCTCAGTTTGCAATAAATATGGTTTGGGCTTCTGGAAACCCGGAGCTGGTATCATTCACCAGGTGGTATTGGAAAATTATGCTTTTCCAGGTGGAATGATGATTGGAACAGATAGCCACACACCAAATGCTGGCGGTTTAGGTATGATTGCAATAGGTGTTGGCGGTGCAGATGCCTGCGATGTAATGGCAGGTTTAGCTTGGGAACTTAAATGGCCGAAACTAATCGGTATTAAACTTACCGGCCGGTTAAGTGGCTGGACAGCTCCCAAAGATATTATCTTAAAAGTAGCAGGTTTACTTACTGTAAAAGGTGGAACCGGCGCTATTGTTGAATACTTCGGCGAAGGTGCAGACTCTATAAGCTGTACCGGTAAAGCAACTATTTGTAACATGGGTGCCGAGATTGGTGCTACCTGTTCGCTTTTTGCTTACGATGATAAGATGTCCGGCTACCTTAAAGCCACTGACCGTACTGATGTGGCAGAATTAGCAGACACAGTTCGCGAACACCTACGTCCTGATGCAGAAGTTTACGCTGATCCAAATACTTACTACGACCAGGTTCTCGAAATCAATCTTGATGAATTGGAACCACACGTAAATGGTCCTTTTACTCCGGATCTTGCCTGGCCAATCAGCCGTTTTGCTGAAGCAGTTAGAACAAACAACTGGCCCGAAAAGCTGGAAGTAGCTTTGATCGGTTCTTGCACAAACAGCTCTTACGAAGATATCAGCCGTTCTGTTTCAATTGCACGGCAGGCTGTTGACAAAGACCTTAAAGTAAAATCAGAATTCACGATCTCTCCGGGTAGTGAAATGGTTAGATATACCGTGGAGAAAGATGGGTTGTTGCAATCTTATGACACGATGGGCGGCATTGTAATGGCTAATGCCTGCGGACCTTGTATTGGCCAATGGGCGAGGCACATTGATGATCCAAACAGGAAAAACTCTATTATCACTTCTTTCAATAGAAACTTTGCAAAGCGTAATGATAGTTATGCAGGAACCCACGCTTTTGTTGCGTCTCCCGAGATTGTAACTGCATTTGCATTAGCAGGCGACCTTACATTTAACCCGCTTACAGATACTCTCACCAACGAGAAAGGTGAGCAGGTAATGCTTGACGAGCCGCAAGGCTTTGAATTACCGCCGAATGGTTTTAGGGTAGAAGATGCAGGTTACCAGGCACCAGCCGACAATCCCGATGCAGTTGATGTTTTAGTAAGTCCGGACTCGCAACGCTTACAAATTCTAGATCCGTTTCCTGAATGGGAAGGAACTGATATTAAAGGTTTACGCCTACTGATAAAAGCAAAAGGAAAGTGTACAACTGATCACATCTCTATGGCTGGTCCATGGTTGAAATTCCGTGGTCATCTTGACAATATTAGTAACAACATGTTGATTGGCGCTTTGAACAGTTTTAATGACAGCGTTGATAAAGTAAAGAACCAGTTAACTGGCGAGTACGGCCCTGTTCCTGCCACTGCTAGAGCTTATAAAGCAGCAGGCATTGGAAGTATTGTGGTGGGCGACGAAAACTATGGCGAAGGTTCTTCAAGAGAGCACGCTGCTATGGAGCCTCGTCATTTAGGTGTACGGGCAATATTGGTAAAATCTTTCGCACGTATCCACGAGACTAACCTTAAAAAGCAAGGTATGCTCGGGCTAACATTTGCTAACAAGGAAGATTACGACAAAGTTCAGGAAGACGATGTAATTGACATTCTTGGCCTAACAACTTTTACGCCTGGTCAACCTTTAACTGTAGCTCTTCACCATGTTGATGGAACAACTGAGGAAATAACAGTTAACCACACTTACAACGAGCAACAAATTGAATGGTTTAAAGCCGGCGCTGCGTTAAATATCATTCGCAAGCAATTGGTACAAACCGCCTAATTTTTTTAAATACTGTAAAAGCCTGCATGTTATTCATGCAGGCTTTTTTTATGTATACTATTTGGTTACAAGCAATAGAATAGTAATGAGTCATCGTTGCCACGCTCGGTTCACACCCAGTTTTCCATGGCATCGTTTTCCACAAAGATTTGTAGTTGAACCGAGCGTGGCAACGATGTAAAACCAGGGATCTACAGCTGGTAACCAAAAAACTACTTGGTATAATACGTGACCCCAAAAGGTCGGTACGGTTTTAGAATATGAATTGCTAAATATCTAATTTTTAAAATACACGACTATGTTAAACAACGCAAAATTACCCAAAGGTGGTGGTTTGTTATTAGCAGGCCTTGCAGCTTTTGCTTATTACAAGTATTCAAAAATGAGCGAAGAACAAAAACGAAACATTGTAGGCGATTTAAAACAAAAAGGGCAGAAACTCTACGACCAATACGCACCGGAAGAGCTAAAGAAAATGTTTGCTAACAAGGGGAATACCACTTCAGCAAATCATTTTGATGAAGGAACACACTTCTCAGGGTAAAACCAGGATTGAAGTCTATTTAAGCACCAACTAAGCTGATCATTTACTAGCTTAGTTGGTGCTTTTTTACGCTACTTTCAGTTTTTTGCCTTTGGTAAC
Organism: Segetibacter sp.; assembly: GCA_028288505.1. GTDB lineage: Bacteria > Bacteroidota > Bacteroidia > Chitinophagales > Chitinophagaceae > Segetibacter. Next base: position 10,762 of record JAQBNN010000048.1, read on the forward strand.
TTCTGCAATTAATGCCTGGGCTTCTAATAAAGCTTCCGCGTATGGTTCAAATAATTCCCGCGTTGGAAGCTGGCCTTCCACTATGGTTGCATCCCATAAGCCTGCCCGGTGCCAGGTATTAAAATGATCCCAATCGGGCCGGTCAATTATTGGGTAAAGGCAGATGCCCCAAAAAGGGATTCCTTCTTCGATTACTGTTGCACATTCTTCTGCAATTAGTTTTATCCAGAGCGGCCTGTCCTCTTCAGGGTGACTTGTTTCGGTAAGTGCTATCGGGCATTGGAAACGATCGTAAGCCCGGCTAAGTAACGTGCTTAACGGCGTGAAGCGCGGATCTTTGTCTTTATTGTACCAATGTAAAAATTCGGGAGTGCCGGCAATCCACTGGTTGTTGTAATAATAATTAAAACCTGCAATGTCAAGGTATTCGGGACAGCCACCTAGCTCGGGGCTTACTTTACCAATAAGAATATCAACCGACTGAAATTGCCATTCGTGGTATTGAGCGGCTCCAGCTATTTCGTCATCGGTTGCTCCTACTGGCGGCACCATATTAATCAGCGGCTCTGTGGTTAGTATTTTTATTGTGGGATCTATTTCCTTCATAGCTGCTACCCCTTCAATAAAGGCGCGCATTAGTGCGTATTTCACGTCCCAGCCGCGTCCCCAACAGTAAGGGGTTGTTCCTCTTGCATCTCCACCTAGCCACGATAAAAAACTTACTTCATTAATAGGCGTTACTACCAATTGTTCGTTTGGTAGAATGGACCTGTAAAAGTTAATAAACGAACGACAAAAGGCAGCGAAGCGTTTTGCGAACAATGGATGTAGCGGGGTAAGATCATCAGGAAAGCCAAAGTGGCAAAGATCCCATACCTGCTGAATATTATTAGCCTTCCCTTTTTGTATCATCGTAGCTGTAGTGCTCCAATCGTACTGGTAAGCACGCTTTTCAACAACACTCCATCTTACGCCTTCTCTTACTGTTTTAATATTAAACCGCTGCAATAATTTATAATCTTCATCCATTAATTGAAGATGGCCGGTAGTAGTTAATAAGTCTACCCTGTTACCAAAAGCATTTAATTTATCGCTACACTCATATCCAGCCATCCAAAAAGAGCTGAAAGGACTTTCATCACCTCTAAAAGGTTTTAAATTCTCACTTAAAGACAAATTCATAAGCCTGATTAATTTAAAAATTGTTAGAACATATTATAAAAACAACACACTTTAAAGATAATTGTTGTGAGTGGTTTTGGGAATAGAACAAAACTAGGCCACGCTGATTTCTTGTTGCAGTACAAGAGTGCGACGCAAGGATGTTTAATAGAACTCCATTTGCTTGGACCAAAAAAAATCCATTGAATGTGATCGACTGATAAAAAAACGAGAGACTTTTAAAAAAGTAATAACGAATAAGGAATAAAAATAATAGGTGGCATGTTTTTAATACAATGTTTACTACAAAAACATGCAAAGATGAATAAGATAGTGCTATTGGTACATGGTGGTGCGGGACCAGATTCTAAATTTATAAAAGAGAATATAGCCGCGTATAACGAAGGATTGGAAGAAGCATTAAATGCAGGCTACACAATATTAGAAGCAGGAGGCAGTGCATTAGATGCAGTGGAGGCAGCAGTAAATTACTTAGAAGATAATGAAATATTTAATGCAGGAAGAGGATCCGCTTTGAATGAAAAGGCGGAGGTAGAGATGGACGCATCGATAATGAACGGAAAAGACCAAAGCTTAGGAGCAGTGGCGATTGTAAAGAATGTAAAGAACCCCGTTACGCTGGCAAGAGCTGTAATGGAAAAATCGAAACATACATACATGGGAGGTGCAGGAGCCAAAGCTTTTGCAGAGTCAATTAATTTAGAAATGCGGCCGGAAGAATACTTTATTACCGATCATGCATTGGAGCAATTGCAAGAGGCTAAAGAGGAAAATGGTGAAGAATTAGAGGTTGCTGGAATTAAACAAAGATCGCATGGAACAGTTGGTGCAGTTGCATTGGATAAGGACGGCAATTTAGCTGCAGCAACTTCAACAGGTGGTATAGAAAACAAAATGGAAGGACGGATTGCAGACAGCTCAATGACTGGTATTGGGTCTTACGCAAATAATAAAACATGTGCTGTCTCAGGCACTGGTGATGGAGAATATTTAATGCAAAACGTAATGGCATTTCATATTTCTGCACTTATGGAATACAAAGGACTTCCTTTAAAAGAAGCTTGCAGTTATCTTATGCATGAGAAGCTTAAAGACGTAAAAGGTGACATGGGAATAATAGCGTTAGATGCAAAAGGAAATTTTGCAATGGAGTATAACAGCGCTCGTATGCATAGAGGATGGAAAACATCAGATGGCGAACACGGAGTAAAGATATATGAATAGTAGTGCTAATGGTTTACAACTATTTCGATGCGCCAATTCTTTTGGCGGCCACGGTTGTTTCATTACTTAATACTGGCTTAGTTTCTCCCTCTCCCCTAAACTGCCATAGGCCTCATTAGTAATTTTTTTTAAAAAAAGGCTGTTAGCCCCTTTCCTTTTTTATATTCACTCATACAATATATCGATCTCATTCAATACTTTCAATTGCAAACTCCTGGTTATTTATAAAAGCTTTATCAGAAGCTTTAAGACCCATTATTTTAATACCCAATGGTGATTGTGGTGACAGGGCAATTACCACTAATTCGTCTACTACGATCTTGCTTAATGCAATGCTCACCAGCAGATAATCTTTGTTTGTTTTTACAAGGCTACCCTTCATTACTTTACCTATGTATAAATTATAATTGATCTGTTTAAAAACTACTTTTTGTTCCTGGGCATCTTTTAATTGCTTTCGAACATTATCTTGTTCTATTTGCAACATGGCCCGTGTAGTTTCAAACTTATCTCCTGCCGAACTTTTTGTTTCATTTTTCGAACTTTCAAACAAGTCATGTAATGTTGATTCTAACGAAGCAATTTTATTGTCAATTACTTCCTGGTAGCGTGCAACTATCTTTTGTTTAAACGTCATTTAAAGTTGGCCTTAAAATATTTATATTAGGAACCACTGCATTGCTGCTGTAGGGAAGTTGTACAAACAAAGTTTGGATTGTGAGTACACATGGGCAGTACAAGAGTGCGACGCAAGAATGCCTAATAGCATTACAAAGCCCTGTTACCAAAATCTCCTATTTTAACATCCTCCTTATCTTGCAGCTACGATCGATTAGTTATGCAAATTTGTTACAAACATCTGTATTACAATTATACATCGTTGTGTCACTCACTGTACAGCTCCACACCATGCACCAAAAAAACTATTTAGTATTAAACCATAGCGGGGTCCTATCATCAGGGTTACCGTTGTAACTAAAAAATAGTTCTTCACCTTTTTTTATTTTACGTAATGTACGTACAGTCATTGTTTGTGCGTCGTAATCCATTTCGTATTCGCAGTTTGGCTCAAACGAATGATTATACATGCTTACGTAACCAAGCGCTACTGCCGCTTTTTTTTTGGTTTTGCCCCACTCAAAAATGTAATGGTACAATTTCGTTTCCTCTATTTGCTTACGTTCTTTTGCAGTAAGCTCAATAACGGGAGAAACTTCTATGTCGGCATTTGCAGGTATATCTTTTGTAGTAAAAACACCTCTTCCCTTACCAGGAGAATTTCCAATGATCAGGCTTGATAGTTTCATAACGATAGTTGGCGGGCAAGATAATTAAATTGGAATAACACAAGGAAAATTTAAACATCAAAGTCTAATTTGCACCCATGTCAATGGAACTGGAACAAAAAACAATACAGGAAGAATTTGAGCAGGTAATTGCAACAGAAGACAAGTTAGCAATCAGGGAATTTTTAGATGACCAGAATATTGCTGATGTTGCTGATCTTATAAATGAAAACGAGGAATATGAAGCGCAGATAATAGCGAATCTTAGCATTCATCGTGCAGCAAGCACCTTTAAAATTCTTGACTTTGCTACACAGAAAAGAATAGTTGCCGAGCTACCCTCTTTTAAGAATGCAGAGCTGCTGAACGAACTCCCCGCCGATGACCGTACCGACTTTTTGGAAGACCTTCCTAAAGAAGTTTTAAGGGACCTGATAAAACTCTTAGACCCAGAAGAGAGAATGGTTACGCTTTCACTACTCGGTTACCCGGAAGATAGTGTAGGACGATTAATGACTCCCGATTATGTGTATGTGTACGAGCACAATTCGGTATCAGAAGTGTTTGAAATAATACGCAAATATGCAAAGAACAGCGAGACTATTGATGTGATCTACGTGATTAACGACAAGGGTCAGTTGATGGATGATTTGCGAATTAAAGAGTTCATTTTAGCTGCACCGGATAAGTTGGTGAATGAACTTATGGATGAGCGTGTTATTTCACTTAAAGTATACGACGACCAGGAACACGCCAACCAAATTTTCAAAATGAATAACCGCGTGGCCCTACCCGTGGTTGACGATAATAATGTATTACTCGGCATCATCACTATCGATGATATACTTTGGGTAGCCACCGAAGAATTTAGCGAAGACATGCAGAAGATGGGTGGTACTGAGGCGCTGAACGAGCCCTACCTTGAAATGCCTTTACTACGACTTTTCAGGAAGCGCATAAGCTGGATGGTAGTATTATTTATAGGCGAAATGCTTACCGCAAGCGTAATGAAAAACTTTGAGGATGAAATTGCAAAAGCGGTGGTGCTTGCTTTGTTTGTTCCGCTAATTATCTCGAGCGGGGGCAATAGTGGTTCACAGGCATCTACCCTAATTATACAAGCAATGGCAGTTGGAGAAATTACCATAGCGGATTGGTGGCGTGTATTAAAAAGAGAAATCATTAGTGGCTTAATGCTCGGTTCAGTGCTTGGTTTAATTGGTTTTATAAGAGTTGCAGTATGGCAAAGCTTTTCAAATATTTACGGTGAGCATTGGCAAGGCATCGGCCTCACAGTCGGCTTCTCACTTATTGGTGTGGTACTTTGGGGAACACTCAGCGGAAGCATGCTACCATTAATATTAAAAAAAGCAGGTGCTGACCCTGCTGTTTCTTCCGCCCCTTTTGTCGCTACGCTTGTGGATGTAACCGGGCTTATAATTTATTTTAGCGTGGCCTATTACTTCCTGCAGGGATTGTTGTTGTAAGGGTGATATCATTTGGTTGCCGGCATTCGTATTTCATAGCATCATCGTTGTGTCACTCACTTGTACTTTTAATTATGAAGGAACTGTAAAACAGTGCAGCACTCAAACTTCACCGGCTTAAATGCTCCTCTTTCCAGTAATAAATAAATGTACAAGAGTGCGACGCAAGAAAAGTGTAATAGTATTACTAATGCTTAGTCCATAAGTTTTATTTACTACCACAAAAACTATTTTGCATTTTTACTTGCAGCCTCTCTTTCACCTCGCCGAACCAGTCATCTTTTAAAACCGATAAAACAATTGAGTCTCGTCTTCCTGCAACCCCTTCTGGTTTAGGCATATTGCTTCGTAGTATACCGTCTACTCTGCAGCCAATAGATTTCATAGCAGCAATGCTTCTAACATTATCGTTGTCTGCTCTTAGCTCCAGTCTTTGGTAACCTAAGTTTTCGAACACAAACTGAAGCAACAGGTATTTACAATGCTGGTTCATCCCTGTTCCCTGGAAGGCTTTTCCATACCACGTGTATCCCAACTGAAGGGTTTTAAACGCTTCGTTTATATCGTAAAAGCGGGTACTGCCAGCGTAAGCGTTTTGCTTTTTATCGAATACGATAAAAGGATACTCTGTTCCTTTTGCTCTTGCATCTAGGGCTATTTGTAAATAGTATTTTAGATTTGGTGCAGCTCCACTCACTAAAGAATACTTCCACAGATCCGGCTCTTCTAAACTAAAGGGCAATAAGTGCTGCTCGTCCTCCGTTGATAAAGGCCTTAACAAAACTCTTTCATCCT
>JAQBNN010000077.1 GCA_028288505.1 Segetibacter sp.
AAGCTAAAAGAGAAGCGCAGGCTGTACAGGATTCCATAAGGAGGTAAGTCCTTGTTGATGCTCCCCCGGTTTGCCGTACAAGTGAGTGACACAACGATGATGAGAAAAGTTCTAATGCTCGTCAACAAAAACCTTAAAGACTATATTTTTTACGATTTACCAGATATGGTAACCTTACAACTTGCCTAATCTACCAAGACACCTAACCTTTCTTTTGTGCGTTCAACTTTTTAATCATGTCCTGCTTTTGTTTTTCGGTCACCTTTTTCTTCGGAGTTGCTGGCTTATTCAATTGGTAGGCAAAAGCAATTCTATAATTGCGGGTGCGGGTAGAATTAAAGTTCTCAAGATTGAATTTGCTGCCATACGTGTAGGTCGCAAATTTCTGCGGCCTGAAAGGATCAATGGCATTTATGCTCACCATCAGCCTCTTTTTAAAGAACTTCCGCTGCACACCAAGGTTTACATTTAAGTTGCTCCTCGCCTTACCCTGGGGATTGGCAAAGCTGCTAAAGCGGGCATTGCCGTCAAAAGTGGTTAAGGTATTGGGGGTAAAGTAATAGTTTACGCTGGTATAAAATGTGTTGCCGTTACGGTAGTTGTAAAGCTTTATATCCTCTTCGTTGTACTTGTTGAAAGAAAACCCGGCGCTGGTATTAACCCTGAACTTTTTGGTGAAAGTATAACCGCCCCAAAAGCTAACTTCATATTCCCTTCTGTCTGAAATGTTTTGCCAAGTTATTTCGGTTTTGCCATTATCAACCAGTGTTCTTATCGTATTAAAAATGTCCTTCACCTTATTGTAACCGGCAGATGCATTAAAGTAATACTTGCCTTTAGACACACCGAAATTAAGATCAAAATTATCAGCCAGGGAAGGGCTTAAATAAGGGTTGCCAAAGCGAATATTGTAAGGGTCAGAATAATCTATGTTAGGGTTAAGTTCGCCAATACCCGGACGACGAATGCTGGCGCGATAAATTAAAGAAGCGTTGACTGTTTTATTGAAATCGTAACGAGCAGTTAGGTTAGGAAGCAGGTTCCAGTAAGTATTTTTTACGTTCGGCGCAGTGCCTCTTATAAATTCAAAACCGTTCGCGGTTTCCTCGGCTTGTGCACCAGCGGTAATCCTCACCTTAGGGTTTAGTCTAACCGTTAGTGCTCCTCTAACCGTAAGTATGTTCTGGTGAAATTTAAAATCATTACTCAATAGTTCATTCAAGATAAATTGTTGGTCGGCTTTGCGGAAAAAAGTAGTATTAATAACATTGTGATTATTGCCCCTGTAGAAAGAAGCACCTGTAGAAATTGAAGCGCCTTTCCACTTTAAGGGCCGGTCATAATTAGCCCTGAAGCTTAAATTATTGCTGAAGTTATCTATGCCTTGCTGTTGAGTACTATCAATTCCTGAGGGTGTAAAATCGGGGCGTAAAAACTCCTGGAAAAATTCACGGCCATTATCGTTTTTACCAATAACGCCTGATGCAATTAATTGAAGTCTTTCAGCAAATGTTTTACCTTTTAGCGTATAAGTAAAAGTAAGTTGGTTGCTGTAACCGTTTCCATCAGAAGCATTCTCACGAGTACTTAAGCGATAGATATCCTTCTTCTTATTAAGGTTGGTGTATTGGGTGAAACTAAAATTGTTGAATAAGTTGTAGTTGGTTTGCAGCACCACGTTTACACTGTTCGACTTATCGAATTCGTAGTCACCTTGAAGCCGAACATTGGGACGCGTATTTTTATTTAGAAAGCGGCTATCTGTATTAAAAAAGTTAGAGGAGTCCGTGTAGAAATTTTCCCTGCGGCTATAGTTTGTACCACTAAACCTGCTGGCTGCAATACCTACGTTGCTGTTGAAAGTAAACTTCTTATTTCGGTACGAAATGTTCGACGACAACGTTCCTTCACCTCGTGTACCAAGGCTTAAAGTTACTTTACCTACTACGCCAACTTTACCTTTTTTAGTTACAATATTTATTACCCCACCTGCTTCACTTGCGTATTGTGGCGGCGGGTTAGTCATCAACTCAATTTTCTCAATACTGCTACCCGGTAAGCTCTCCAGCAGGTCCGCCAATTGTTGGGCGTTAAGATCGGTTGGTTTGTCGTCAATTAATATTTTAGGTTCTTTTCCCTTCAGTAAAATTCCGCCGTTTGGATCGTTATTAACGAGGGGCATCGATTTTAAAAGATCAGCCGTAGATGAGCCGCCGCTTAAAGCACTTTCGCCCACATTGTAAGTAATCTTTCCATCCTTATTTTCAATTAACGGCTTCTCCGCGTATACAATTACTTCCTGCAGGTTTTCTGATTTCCTGCTAATTTTCATGTCACCCAAATTAAAATCAAACCTTTCCGCACGTAAATAAATACTGTCCATCACCAAGGCGGCAAAGCCGACGCTCGATACGGTGATTCTGAAATAATCAAAAGGCAATTTATCAAATTCAAAGTTCCCGTCTTTGTCGGTCACCTGCATTCTGCTGAAAGTAGTGTCAGTTATTCGGGTCGCTTTAACTGTTGCGTCTCCAACAGCTTTACCGGATTCTGCATCTAAAACGTTTCCAATTATGAGACCCACATCTCCTTTCCCGTTTTGTGCACCTACATTAGTTATGCCTGCAAGCATTATTAATAGTAGAAGTGTAGAAATTCTCATTAGTCTCATTACTGTAATAACTTAAGTACTTTTTTTGTG
>JAQBNN010000284.1 GCA_028288505.1 Segetibacter sp.
CATGTATTAATTGAAGGTGTACCCGGCGTAGCAAAAACGTTGACTGCAAAGCTGCTTGCACGTTGTTTGGATGCACCTTTTAGTCGGATCCAATTTACACCGGATCTTATGCCGAGCGATGTAATTGGAACGTCTGTTTTCAATCCTCAAAACGGAAGCTTCTCATTTAAGCATGGTCCCATTTTTAGTAATATTGTTTTAATTGATGAGATCAATCGTAGCCCTGCAAAAACCCAAGCTGCGCTCTTTGAGGTGATGGAGGAAAAGCAGATCACGTACGACGGTGTTACTTATAAAATGCCTCCGCCTTTTATGGTGTTGGCCACGCAAAACCCGATAGAGCAGGAAGGCACTTACCGTTTACCTGAAGCGCAACTCGATCGTTTTATTTTTAAGATAGAAGTAAAGTACCCTGGCTTAGATGAAGAGGTCAAGATCTTGCAACATGCACACAGCGGAAAAACAACCCACTTTACTGAAGAGGTAAATATGGTGTTAACTGCCCAGCAAATCCTGCAATTCCGTAATGTCATAAATACGCTTCACATTGAGGAAAAGGTGATGAGATATATAGCTGAATTAATTTTTGAAACAAGAAACAATAAAGCGTTGTTTCTTGGTGGTTCACCTCGTGCTTCTGTTGCAGTACTTAAGGCTTCAAAGGCAATTGCTGCTATGGCAGGACGAAGTTTTGTAACGCCTGATGATGTAAAAAAAGTACTGCCTTCAGTTTTACGCCATCGTATAATTCTTACACCCGAAAAAGAAATGGAAGGTGCCACCCCCGATGAAGTAATTGCAGGCATCATTAAAAAAATAGAAGTGCCCAGGTAAGGTACATTAGAGATTTGGTGTATGAATGATAGCAAATTTTGTTACAGGCTTTGGCATTTCATAGCATCATCGTTGTGTCACTCACTTGTATCGTAAATCAATAGTCGTCTCTAGGTTTCATAGTTAAGCTCGTATAATAATAGCAACAGCACCATAGTAAAAAATTGAAAAAGTTTAGAGCAACATATATAAAGCCATTGTACTTCACCAACCGGTGGCATGCCGGGGTATTTGTTGTTGTTGTATTGTTTGTATGTCGGTTCTTCTTACCAGTGCTTGGCATTATTCCCTACTTTACTTTTATTTTTTTAATAGGCATGTTGGTTATCGATTACATGCTCCTCTTTGTAAATCATACAGGTTTGTTTGCACGTAGAACCCATGCAGAAAGATTTAGCAACGGCGACGAAAATCCTGTTCGTATTGATGTAGAGAACCGGTATGTTTTTCCAGTTAACCTTGAAGTAATTGATGAGATCCCACACCAATATCAAAGGCGGAATGTTTTGTTCAAAGCTTCTTTAGAATCGAAACAGGCATCAATTATAAATTATAGTTTAAGACCGGTTAAAAGAGGTGCTTACAATTTTGGTAATATAAATGTGTATGCAAAAAATAGCATTGGTTTAATAAGGCGTCGTTACACTTTTGTTCAGCCGGGTGATGTACCGGTTTACCCTTCTTACTTACAATTGCGTAAGTACCAATTGATGGCTATAAGTGATCGCCTGAGCGAGGTAGGTGTAAAAAAAATCAGGCGCATTGGCCACAGCATGGAGTTTGAGCAGATCACGGAATATGTTCCCGGTACTGATTATCGCACACTTAACTGGAAAGCAACTGCACGTAAAGGTTCATTAATGGTGAACAATTACACTGACGAAAAAAGCCAGCAGGTGTATTGTGTAATTGACAAAGGCCGCGTAATGAAAATGCCCTTCGAAGGCCTGAGCCTTATGGATTATGCTATCAATGCCTCACTCGTTCTTAGCAATGTTGCTTTGCTAAAAGAAGATAAAGCAGGACTTGTAACGTTTAGCGATAAGATGGGATCTTTTATTTCTGCAACCAAAAAGACATCGCAAATGCAGGCGATACTTGAAGTGCTTTACAACCAAAAGACCCGCTACCTCGAAAGCGACTTTGAGAACTTATATGTTCAATTACGCAGAAGAGTTAATCAAAGAAGCTTGGTAGTTCTCTTTACCAACTTCGAATCACTAACAGGTATGCGTCGACAGTTGCCTTACCTGAGAAAGATCGCACAGCAGCATTTATTGTTAATCGTGTTTTTCGAGAACACCGAATTAAGTGAAGTGCTAAAGTCACCGGCTAAAAACATCGAAGATGTTTATGTAAAAACTGTTGCCGAAAAATTTGCTTACGAGAAAAGGTTGATCGTAAAAGAACTGCAGCAATACGGTATTCCATCTATACTTACTCCTCCGCAACAGCTTACTGTAAATACAATAAACAAGTATTTAGAGTTAAAGGCAAAGCAGGTTATTTAGATTCTTTTTGTCTTAGCTATTGTGCTACTATTAAGCATCGTTGTGTCACTCACTTGTACTGTAGTTTAAGTTTCAGCAAGGGCCTACTTCAAAAGATAATTCGTACTCCACCGCACAAGTTTTATTGCTGAGTTTTGTAATTCAAGTACAAGTGTGCGACGCAACAAAAGCTCCTTCACTTATTCTAAAGCTGGAAACATAATAATCCCTTACAACTTCAACACGTGATGTAAGATTATCAATTCGCCCCAGCATCACCTCATACCCCTACATTTGCACAAAAAAAATTGGAGCCTTTAAATAAATACGAAGCAGGACAGGTTATTCTTATTGATAAACCTTTTGACTGGACATCGTTTGATGTGATAAGAAAAATGCGTTCGTTAATTAAGATAAAGAAGATTGGACATGCAGGTACTTTGGATCCTTTAGCCACAGGTTTATTAATTGTCTGCACCGGTAAGTTTACGAAGAAGATTAATGAATACATGGGCATGGAAAAGGAATATACTGGCACCTTTACCCTTGGTGCAACTACACCTACTTACGACCTTGAAAGCGAGCCAACAGCGCACATAGAATACAGCGGATTAACCGAACAAGAGATCCATGATGCAACGAAGCCATTAACAGGTTTGATACAACAAGTGCCGCCAATCCACTCCGCGATAAAGCAAAAGGGGAAGCCGGTATACCTAATGGCACGCAAAGGACTTGATGTAGAACTTGAGGCCAGGCCGGTAACGATTAAAGAGTTTGTAATAGAAAAAATTGAACTTCCGATTGTATATTTTAAAATAGTTTGCACGACGGGTACGTACATAAGAAGCATGGCTAACGACTATGGTAAAATACTTGGTTGTGGTGCACACCTTAGTAGTTTAAGGCGTACACGAATAGGTGGATTTCTTGCAACCGATGCAATGACAATGGATGCGTTTATGCAAAAAATAAAAGAAGAAAAATCACTAGAAAGGGAGGCCGATGCCTAACTGGAAAGCATAGTTGTTTCTCTTTAATAA
>JAQBNN010000111.1 GCA_028288505.1 Segetibacter sp.
CATACTCTATCTGCATAACGTATGCGGCAGGCCGACTGCCATCTTCTACTCAGCATTGCTAGACTATTTACATAATCTTACATTCAGGACACACAAAAAGTAACAAAAAAAGTCAAGACTCCAGAAAAAGTTAGTCGACTTTTTAAAAGATGGTTAAGAAGTGTCGTTGATCGTAAGAAGCACTAATGAAAAGGCATCAGTAGCACGGGAGCTACTAATGCCTTTTGAAATATTGTGTTGAGTTTAAGATCCCCCTTGTGCTAGCTGGCTTCCAAATACTTTCTTTAGTATCTCGGTTGTTCTTGCCACCGGGTTTTGCCTAATCTTTTGTTCTTCTAAACCTACCTGGTAAAATAAGCCATCCATAGCTCGTTGTGTAACATATGCACTTAGGTCGGTAGTTACTTTAGTTTTTGAAAACTGGTTGTAAACAGTAACAACATCGCTCCAATATTTTGTTGCGTTTACGTTAGCAAGAGCCTGGTTAATTACGGGTCGAAATGACTGCGTTAATTGTTCTGTCGTTTTTCCCTTGAAGTAATTGGTAGCAGCAAAATCACCACCGCGAAGAATTCCAACAGCATCGTTAATACTCATCTGCCTGATGGAGTTCATGAAGATTGTTCCGGCACCTTTTGCCGCATCTTCAGCAGCCCGATTCATCGAAAGAACTGCTTTGTCAACCATGCTTCCCATACCCAATTTACGCAATGTGCTTTCTACCTGCTGCGCTTCTGGTGGAAGTAAAATTTTAAGAGCTGCATTTTTAAAATAGCCATCAACAACGGAAAGTTTGCTGGTGCTGTTTTGAGTACCAACAGTGAGTGCTTCTCTTAAACCATTTACAATATCAAGGTTACTTAAACCACCGTTGGTTGTTCCTACGCCGCCAATACCGCTGTTGGCTACGCCTTCTAAAACTTGCTTTGCTGTTTCGCAACTTGAGAAGGAACCGCTGCCTACAAAAAGGCCCGAGAGTAGAATTATCTTTTTCATAAGTGTTGAATTTGCCAACACATAGAAAATATTATTCCAAGTTTGGTTAAAAGCAAAAAGAATATTATTTACCAAAAACCTTTTTAAGTATTTCCGAAGTTCTTGCAACAGGATTTTTTCTTATCTGCTGCTCTTCTACGCTCAACTGTTGAAAGATACCGGTCAATGCCTTTTCGGTAACATAAGCAGAAAGATCAGTATTTACTTTATTACTGCTAAAGCTGTTATAAGTTGAGAAGAGCGTATTCCAATGTTTTGTTGCACCTACCTTTGCTAACGATTGTTCGATCACTGGCCTGAAAGCGTTGGTTAACTCTGCTGTCGTTTTACTTTTTAAATATAAAGTCGCTGCAGAATCTCCGCCTCTAAGGATACCTGTAGCATCGCTAAAAGTCATTTGCTTAATCGAATTGATAAAGATGGTAGTGGCTTGTTTGATTGCATCTTCTGCACCACGGTTCATAGCAAGTATCGCGTTGTCCACTTGCTTCCCCATCCCAAGGGCTCTTAATTTTTGCTCAACCTTCTGCGCTTCGGCAGGTATTAAAATTTTAAGTGCTGCGTTCTTAAAAAAGCCGTCTGTTGCTGACAGTTTTGCTGTACTTCTTTCAGCACCTACCTTAAGCGCCTCCTGTAAGCCGGCTATAATATCTGTTGTTGAAAGTGATGCTGCGGTAGTTGTAGAAGGCACCTTCTGAAGCACTGAATTAAGGGAAGAATCCTTTTTCATTCTATTCAGAATTCCTTTAAATGTTTGTGCATTTGTGCTTACAGAGATAACTGCAAGAGTAGTAGTAAAAAGTAAGATCTTTTTCATAAATATTGGTACATTGTAAAATTTGCACTGCAACTTACGCGTTAGAAATTTATGCTTCTACCTTCGGGCAAATTTTAACATGGCAAGTGTAAGTTGTAGAGGATGAACTTTTCGTGTGTATTGACATGCAGCTTCCCTTTTATTCAAAAACGTTTTAACTAATTCCAATTTCCAACTTCTTTACATTTGTTTTTATTCACTTTACTATGAAGAGATTTTACTTAGCCAGCCTCGCTACATTCATTATTGTTTTCGGTTGCAAATGCAAGAACGAAAGCAACGATGAAAATAACGATGCTAACAATACCACTACTGCTACCCCACCGCCGGCAACTATAAATTATAATATCGTAAACGCGTTTCCTCACGACACGTCATCATATACACAGGGATTAATTTGGGCCGACAATACTTTAATTGAAGGCACTGGTTTAGTAGGCGAAAGCAAGCTCTTAAAAGTGGATCTTAAAACAGGAAAAGCACAAAAAGCACAGCCTATCGATCCCACTGTTTTTGGCGAGGGCATTACTATACTTAACGGAAAAATTTACCAGCTAACCTGGCAGGATCACAAGGTGTATGTGTACGACGCTGCTACTTTTAAAAAGCTGGATGAGCTGAGCTGGGATCGTGAAGGATGGGGGATCACTCACAACGGGAAAGACCTAATTATTAGTACCGGCGACAGTAATTTGTATTTTGTAGACCCCGAAACTTTTAAGATAAAAAGCCAGGTTGGCGTTACCGATAACAACGGCCCTGTTGCCAGCCTTAACGAACTCGAGTATGTCGATGGAATGGTGTACGCTAATCTTTACACCAGTGATTATATCGTAAGGATCGACCCAGCTAGCGGAAGAATTGTAGGCAAGATGGACCTTAGTGGTTTACTTAACAAAAGCGGCAAACCTTACAATCCTGAAACCACCGATGTGCTAAACGGCATTGCCTACGACAGCACAAAAAAGTCGTTTTACATCACAGGAAAAAAGTGGCCAGCCGTGTTCGAGGTAAAGCTGAATTAAGAAGTTTTTGTTACAGGGTTTTGTATCTCTGGTTAAGCATCGTTGCGTCGCATTACGTTCATCTGTAGTGCTACTATTTAGCTTTAAAGTTCTACTGCAATACACGAAGAATTTAGGTTAGCCGGGTTTCGTGCGGGAAGTAAATTAGGAGTAAGATCTTCCATTGAGCCTTGCTTATTTGTTATATTTGAAAAAAGAAAAGTTATGGAAGCCATCACCATTTTAAAGAATGAAGCTAACAACCATAGGGTGATGCAGATCGATCTTGACCTGGTGGCAAATAACGAAGAATTGTTGGAGGATCTATATGATCTGCTTGCTATAGAGACGCGCAAAGACGAAGAAACAATTCCGTGGGAACAGGCAAAACAGCAACTACAAGATGAAGCTAAACTGTAAACCATGTTTACAATTGCAGTAAAAAAATCTGCTCTAAAAGAATTAGCCCAAATAACTCCGCCTTACAATAAAACAATCATTAAAGCTATAGACGCTCTTGCAGATAATCCACGACCGCAAGGTGTAAAGAAATTGAAAGGTGAAGAAGCCTATAGGATTAGAGTTGCAGACTTTAATCATCTATACAATTGAAGATGTAATTAAGATTGTAGAAATTCAGAGAATCAGGCACAGAAAAGATATTTACAGACCTTAACAATTGTAATCTTCTCCTCCGCTAGTTGCTGCGTCTTAACCTAAAGTACAAGAGTGCGACGCAACGATGCTTAATAGTAGACCAAATGCTAAGTACAAAAAAAATCCTACTTCTTCCTGATAATGTAAATAACGGAGCTGCACTTTTTGTTATCGGATGAAGCCTTCATGTTGGAAAGTAGTCCTGTCCAGAAAGCTCTCAAAATATTACCGTGGCCGGTTTTATATTGCTCGCTAAGCATGCTTACATAAAAACTGTCGAACCACATCGGCTTTATAGTTTCAATTGAAAAAACTTTCGACTCTAAAAGCACTTCCATACTTCGCGGAGAGAAATGGTAAAGATGGCGCGGAACATCGTAAGCGGCCCAATGTTCTTTGTATACATCAGCATCGTAGCTGGTAAAGTTGGGCACGGCAATAATAAGGCGGCCTTCGGGCTTAAGTAAATTACGGAAAGTTTCGAGGTAACGATGTAATTGATGAACGTGTTCCAGCACATGCCATAAAGTAATGGCATCGAAGGAAGAAGCCGGCAACCTGAATAGCTCGTCGGCATTTTTTAGGTTAACACCAAAGCTTGCATTTGCATTTTGCCTCGCAGTTTCATCTGGTTCCAGGCCTGTGACATTCCATCCTGCCCTTTCCATGGTATTTGTAAAAGCACCGGTTCCGGCACCAACATCAAGCAAAGAACCATGTCTTAGTCCTGTAACTTTTGTTACCAGTTTTTGCTTTGTTTTTAAAGTATAATTGCGAACGATATGGTATAGGCGGTTTACAACTCCTTCCTTAGTGTTACTGTGCGATACATAAGTAGCAGACTGGTAGTAAGGACCAATGTATTTTTCGCCAGGCACGAATTGGGTCAAAAGAAAAGTGCAATTAGAGCATTTCCAAATCTGGAAGAGCTGTTGCGAAACAGTAAAGTCTTTGCATGACATAACCTTACTTATGGCTGCACTACCGCAACATAAACAATGGTCGTATGTAATTTTTGAAGCCATAAGAGGTTGCAAAGAAAGTGAAAAGGCGGTTAAAAATGATGAGGCTATTGGTATCTCTTTTTTCTATCATTCCATCTTTGAGTAACTTGACGGCTGAAAGTAAAACATGAATATACCTTTAGTAAGGGACAGAATTAAAAAGACCGGTTTTTACATCCCCTTTACTTTATATTTTTTAGCTTTTGTTGTTGCAGCATTTTTGGCGTGGCAGTCTTTGCACCGTAACCAGCTACAGCCCGATACTGCTTACGCTGATATCTTTAATATTTTATTGAAAGTCGCTTTCTGGTTTGCTGTAATCATCATTTCAATAGCGCTTGTAAGTGTCGCTGTGTCGTTTGCATTTTTCCTTTTTGCAAGAAGGAAAAATAAGATAACGTTTAAAATTGAGACTGATCTTAAGGAGAGTGAATTACATCAAAAACAAACCGTTCGACTGTTTATACATCCTGTACTTAAGCCACTTTTTGGTTTTATAAAGCTCAGGCTATTGTATGATAAGAATAACTTCTCGCAAAAGTTTTCTTTGTTGGAACAAAGTCAGCGTAAATTCTTTAGCACTACTATACAAGGCACTTATCACTGGCCTTTACCTGCTATTAAGGAGTACCACGTAGAAAAAGCAATCCTTTATTTTGAAGACGTTTTTCAATTCTTTTCAATTGCTGTTGATATGCCTGCTAGCAGTCATTTCTTTACACACCCCACTGCAATTGATACAAAAGACTTGAACGTGAAGCCGAGGAAAACTGAGGACACCAGCACAAGAATCGAAGAGTTAAGGAAGGTGGAAGGTGAATTCTTAAACTATAAAAACTTTGAGAATAATGATGACGTAAGAAGGATCGTTTGGAAGATCTATGCGAAGAATAAGGAACTGGTTGTAAGAATACCTGAAATAATTGATCCCTACGCTTCGCATGTTTACCTGTATGCTTCTTACTTCTCAAATTTTAATATCGATGGGAACGGTGCAGTTGAAGTTCCTTTTTTAAATTATTTTAAAGTCTATAACTGGACTATCTACCAAAAGTTGGTAAAACAAGGTTTTGAGGTAAGGTATATAGCTGACCAGGATTTAGCGAAGGCCAGCATGGCTAATGAAGAGCAATTGGTAAAGTATTCCATTGCTACCAGCCGCTGGCATACCGATAAAGATCTTAGAACTTATGTAAAACCTTCAGATGCTTCAATAGTAGTCATATCATCACTAAGTGATGCTACGCAGGTGCAGGAACTTGCAGAAAGGTTTGCGGATATTACTTTCATGTTTATCAAGTTGAGTGACAGTCTGAAAAAACAAAACGTGATTGATTGGGTGCAATGGCTCTTTGTGCAGGAAGGCAAGAACGATCTTGACATGTATAAAAGGCAATGGGCAATGTCGCCTTTAAGAACAAAAATTTTACAAAACGAAAAACAACTGGCTTCTATTTTAGAAAAATACCAGAAGCCGGTTTTAGCATAGGAGTTTAATAATGCAAATAGGAAGAATACATAGTTGGAAAAAGGTAACTGCTCAACTGTTTTTGCTGGCGCTGCCAACAATAGCGTTGGCTTTTTATCTTTTAGTGAACGTGAATCAATATTACTCTTTGCTGCAAAACAAGTGGTTGCAGCAAGGCATTTATTTTAGTACCGGCATAGTTACCTCGCTTTTATTTTATGGGAAGCGTTTTAGGTTTATAACAACAGCACTGGTGCTTTTTGCCGTGTTTTATTTCGTTTATAAAGTGCTTGGTAATTTTACTGTCGGTGAGTTTGATGCTTTCTTTATCTCGGTCGAATTTCTAATTTTCAGTATACTGTTTTCATTGGGGTGGCTGGCCGGCTACGGCTTTTCACGTTCGAAGTATTTCACCATTTTTTGGTCTGTCTTTCTTTTGGCGATGCAGGTTCTGGTAGTTAGTAAGAGCAATGAGATAACTGCAAGCCACCTGATCCTTTCGTTTGTACCTGTTTTGGTTTATTGCTTTTTTATCATTTATACTGCCGAGCTCATCCGTAATATGAATGAAGATGAGAAAGGCTTTTCTTGGTTTATAGCAAAACGATTAGCAGGCTTTTTAGGCTTAGCAGCAATTATATTAGTATGTATGTTGCTTGTTTTTCAACAGGAATTTAAAACTGTAGAAAAAGATTGGGGCGGTGGACAAGGAGGCAAAGAGAAAGGCGGTAAGGAAAGCATGACCAAGGAAAAGAAAGATGGATCGTTAAGTAACAAGGACCAGATGAAGATGACAGGCTCCTTATCAAAAGACAAGCGCCTTGTTTTTGTTGCCAAGCTCGACAATTATTTTCCTGATGGCAAGTCGCCCAATCCTTTGTACTTCACATCCATGTATTACACCAAGTTTGATACCACTACGCAAACTTTCGAAACGGATGATAAGATGCCAGCAAACGATTTATTTAAACCTGATCCAAGTAAAATTCCTTTATACTTTGCCAAGACTGATTCAACGGTTATAAAAAATACCAACGCTACCTTAAACCGAAAAGTGGTGTCGGCTGATGTCTATAAAGTTTTGCTTTCTGCAGACGAATTCATTGCACCTTCTACCGCATTTTTCTGCCAGCCAATTGCGGTGGAAAACGAGTATAAAGGACAATACAAAAGTGCTTACAGAACCAAAATGTGGGTAAGCGATTTAAACAGCGCCTACTTCATTTATAACCCTGCAGGTAACCAGCAATTGGAAGCTTTCCAGCAACAAAGGTTTGAGCAACTCAGAAATAGTAACACCTATGCCGGTCTTGATAAAAAGTTCATGGACTACTACACTTTTATGCCGGCCAACGAGGAGTATAACAGGGTGAGAGAACTTGCTCTACAAATAACCAAAGACGCAAGAACACCGGTTGATAAAATGATCACCATACGCGACTACTTTTTAAGTAAAGATGACTTTGGACAACCGCTCTTCAAATACAGCGACAATCCCGGCATCCCCGGTCTTCCAAGCGCAAGTAAACTGAATTATTTCTTGTTCGAAAACAGGAAAGGCTATTGCGCTTACTATGCCGGCGCTTCACTTTTCCTGCTGCGTGCATTAGGTATTCCTAGCCGGATAGCAGCTGGCTTCTTAACCGTAGACCGGAGTAGTAAAAACCCTGGCTGGTATTGGTTCTACGCAGACCAGGCACATGCATGGGTTCAATTGTATTTTCCTGGTTATGGCTGGATAGATTTCGACACCACAGTTCCTGATGTTGATACGCAACAATCACCACAACCAGATGGCACACCTCCAATGAATACACAACAGGCTTTTATGGTTGCTGATGGAAAAGCAATATCCGTTGACACTGTTGGAAAGCGCGTTACTATGAAAGTGACTAAGATGCTTTACCATGATGAGAACTACCCTACCGTTACGCCTAAAGATCTTTTCATGGATGTATCTATTGCTGCAGTAACAAAAGATACCGGTGCTGGCAGGCTAAGTGATATTATTCCGGGCACTAACATTGTTGCCGTTTCTTATGCAGATGCTTTAAAGAATGTACTAGCTAACGAAACAGATAGCATAGGTTCTATCATAGCCAAAATTCCTAAGCCTGCCCCTATTGACGAGATCAAGATAATGGAAAGCGAGGAGCAGAAAAAAGAC
>JAQBNN010000146.1 GCA_028288505.1 Segetibacter sp.
TTCTTTTAAGAATCTTATTTGCCTTTTCCTGGTGCATTACTTAAAGATAAGGTTGCCTTTGTTGAGGTTGAAGCTTCCTTTATCAAAGACTTTTACACCGCTAATATATGTTTGTTCAACTGCACCCTTTAAAGTTTCATTTAAGTATGGAGTTAGTTTGTGTCGATGTAGAATCATTTCTTCCCGAACTATAAATGTTGCAGCAGGATCAAATACCAGCAGGTCGGCATCGTACCCTTTTTCAATCCTTCCTTTTGAAGCTGCTTTTCCAATTAGTTGAGCTGGGGCTACACATAACCATTGTACTATTTTGTCAAGCGGTATATTTCTCTCCGAAGCTTTTGTCCATAACGCAGGTAGTGCAAATTGTAATGAAGCAATGCCGCCCCAGGCCTTCATTAAATTACCTGATTCAATTTCTTTTAATGATGGTGATGATGGTGAATGATCTGTAGCAACAAGATCAATTATTCCTTCTATTAATGCTTCCCAAAGCTTTTCGTTGTTTGATTGCTCTCGTATAGGTGGCGCACATTTATACGCTGTTTTTCCATCAGGTATTTCCTCTGCATTAAAGTATAAATAATGCTGGCCTGTTTCAACTGTTAGCGGTAAGCCTTTGTTTTTAGCGATTCTAATTTGTTCGATAGAATTAGCGGATGAAAGATGGACGATGTGTGTTCTACAATTAAACTCTTCACCTAAACGTATCATCATTTCAACTGCACGGTCTTCCCATTCTTTTGGACGGGAAGCAAGGTAGTGTCGGTAGCTGGTTTCGTTCGGATTGTTACTTGTTTCTTGTATACTTGCACTCAACTCGCAATGAACTAACAGTGGTAGATTGTATTTAGCAATGATCGGCATTGCTTGCCTTAAATCTTCTTCGGTAACATTTGGAAAGTCATCGATACCTGAATATGTCAAGAATGCTTTGAAGCCTATTACACCTTTATTTGTCAGGCCTTCTATTTCATTTGAATTGCCTGGAACAACGCCACCCCAAAAACCAACGTTAGTATGGAGCTTCCCTTTTGTTGCAGCAATTTTTTCTTCAAAAGCTTTTATTGAAGTTGTAACCGGTGAGGAGTTTAAAGGCATATCAATAACGGTCGTTACACCTCCTGCGATAGCTGCTTTGGTAGCTGTATCAAAGCCTTCCCATTCTGTTCGGCCAGGTTCGTTTATATGTACATGCGGATCAATTACACCTGGCATTAATACTTTATCGCCAACGTCTACCAGCTCAATATTTTTACCCAGTGGTAGCTGCGATACTACATCTTCAATTTTACCATCAGTAACTATTACGTATGCCGGTTTTATACCTGAAGGCAAAACTGTATTGTCACTTTTAATAGCAAATGAAGGCATAGACTAAGTAGATAATCAAATAAATTTATGGCAGTAGTAAAAATAGAACAACTAAAGATTTAAATTGAAACTTTATAAGTAGGCTTTGAAAACTTGCATAACATGATGCTGCAAAAAAATGAACTCAAATGATGCCATAACTTCTAAAAGTACAAGTGAGTGACACAACGATGATGCTATGAAAACTAGTGCTGGTTAGAAAAAGATCAGAAGATATAATGCCTGTCCTGTTATAGAATAAGCGCGAAATATATGCTCAACATAATATTGTATTGCTTTCTTTCCCTAATCCTCTTTATGTTGATTTTTATGAGCTATCATATCAGGTCAGCATCAAAGGCAGCGGCGCATGTAGCGCCGGGTGAGGATGCGGAAGCAAAAGGAGCTGTTTATAAAGAAGCATTCGATCTGTCGCAAGGATCGATATATGCATCTATAGTTTTTGTTATTATTCTTTTGTTGGTCGTTATATATTCTTCCATAAAAGGAACACCGCTTGAATCCCACGTGCAGGAATGGCTAAACGTGGTTGTGCGATTGATGCATGTAACTTTTGGTATTGCATGGATAGGTGCTTCTTTTTACTTTGTCTTTTTAGAACATGCGCTTAACAGAACTAACAATGTAAGAGATGAGTTAGCCGGAAATTTATGGGCTGTTCATGGGGGAGGCTTTTATTATTTAGAGAAATATAAAGAAGCGCCAAAGGAGATCCCAAAAGATCTTCATTGGTTTAAATACGAGGCTTACTTTACGTGGCTCTCAGGCTTTAGTTTGTTGTTCGTAGTGTACTACTTTAATGCAAAAGCCTTTTTAATTGATACGAATGTTCTTAACATAACCCCTCTTGTTGCTATAAGCATTGGCATCGGCTCTTTTGTAGTTGCATGGGTAATGTATCACCTGCTTTGTAAAACTGCTCTTATTAAAAAAGGCATTTGGTTTACCGTAATTGGTTTTGCAATTGCAACGGCCTTTGCTTATTTCTATACGCATGTGTTTAGTGGGAGAGCAGCTTACATTCATTTTGGAGCGATGTTAGGAACGTTAATGGTTGGCAATGTTTTCTTCATAATTATACCTGCGCAAAGGGCTATGGTAAAAGCAGCGAAGCAAGGGACACCACTAAACCCCGAGTTAGGAAAGCATGCTGGTTTACGATCACTGCATAATAATTATTTTACTTTGCCTGTCTTGTTTGTGATGGTCAGCAATCACTTTCCAAGCACTTTTGGGTACGATTATCCATGGCTTCTTTTGGCTATTATTACATTAGGAACGGCCGGTGTAAAACATTGGTTGAACCTGCGCGAAAAAGGACAGCTAAATATATGGGTGCTTCCTGCTTCGGTACTGGTATTACTGGGGGCTGCATTTATTTCTGCTCCGAAAAAACAGGGAGAGTGCAAGACCGAAGTGAGCTTTAATGAGGTGAACATGATCTTGCAAAAACGTTGCGTTTCGTGTCATTCATCAAAGCCTACTGATGATGTTTTTACCGCTCCTCCAAATGGTGTTGTGTACGATACACCTGATGATATTGTTCGACTAAGAGACAAGATTTTACAGCGGGTTGTTATAACGAAAACAATGCCTCAGAATAATAAAACTAACATGACTTTGGAGGAAAGAGAGCTGATCGGCTGTTGGATACATCAGGGAGGTAAAAAGTAGACTTATCACTCTCATTATTTATTTGTTTTTATTTCTTTACGAGCATTTTTCTCTTTACCCATCATCCTTGTGTCACTCACTTGTACAAATATTTCTTTACGCAACAATCTCTCAACTCCAGCATGGTTGAAGCAAAAAAAACCATCTTTTGCTGCTGTAAGTTTTTATAAAAAGGCTATTTCAACTCACCATATAAACATCTATTTTTTGTATTTAGATTGTATAAAAACTGTTTTATGAAACATAAAAATCTTTATCAACACAACGTTTTTTTGTTGATAACCCAGGTTACTATAAAACTACATTGCAATACATAAATAATGATAATGTATGATACGAGGAATGGTAAGGAGTTCAAACCAATGGAGATCAGAATGACAAGAGGAAGTAAGTAATAGCGACGCTCAGAAAATGAGCTTAAGAAATAAAGCATCTTGGCAAGTGTTCCCTTTTTTTTATAAAAGCTTTTTCATCAACCAATCATTCTGGATATCCTTTCCCAACACAAAATGGTGTTGACCGAATTTTTGAAAACCCCACTTTTCGTAAAAGGCAATTGCTTTACTATTAAGTTCCCATACGCCAAGCCAAATAGCTTCCTTATTCTTTTCCTTTGCTACTTCTATAATTTTCTGTATTAAAAGCGCTCCAGCTCCTTTACCAGTTTTATTGGTCAGCAAGTAGATCCTAGCAATCTCGATCGTTTTAAGATCGCTTAAATCCGCAGGTGCTTCACTCTCGGAGAGTTTAACATAGCCAATCAAATTGGTATCTTGGTAAAGCAATAAGAAAAGGTTGTTCTTATCGGCCAGCTCTTTTTTAGTGGAAGTTGCGGTAAAATTCTCTTTTAAAAAGAGGTCCATATCTTCTTTGCTGTTCTGCCCATGAAATGCCTGGTAGAAAGTAATGCGTGAAATTTCCTGAACAGCTTCTACGTCTTTTGCGGTAGCAACCTTAAAATGAAAAGAACTCATTTATGTAAATAGAGGAGTTAAATATTAGTAGGGATTAAGGAAGGTGATGTTTACCATTAGAGATACTAATCGTAAAGCTGATTTAAAATCTTCTGTCCCTGCCTTTGGTGTTTTATTCGTTTCTCAATTTTGTTTAAACCCCTGGTGAAGGCCATATACAAATCTTCTTTTTCGTCCTGCAAGGAAGGGGTGGCGCAAAGGATGACGAGGACAATATTCTCCAGGTATTTCCTTCCGCCGGGTTTGCTAAATAAGGCTTCAGCAAATTGCGTGTCTCCTATTGAGATCGTCTTTATTATCTGCTCTAGTTGCTCAATTTCCATGGTTGCAAAGTTCTGTTTCCGGTAACAAATAAACTGTTAGGATTATTATTATTTATTTCCTGGCATTAAGGAAGGAGGCACTCTAACTTTTGATGTTCCTTTTAGTTGCTGCCAAACGAACAAATAGTACAAGTGAGTGACACAACGATGCTTAATTGGAAAGTAAAGGCTTGTCCCCTAACAAAGCTGACATAGAAACGAAAATGAAAGAAATAAGCAATGTTTTCACACCAGAATTTTCGTAAAATACTTCTATTATACTACCTTCATATGAATCACGAGACATTCTACATGTGGAACAACGTTAACCCGTACATGTATCATTTAAATAATAAAAATGGGCAAATCACAAGAAACTTTCAACAAAAAAGAGAAAGAGAAAAAGCGCCTGCAGAAAAGGCAGGAGAAGCAAGAAAAGAAAGAGGAGCGCCAATCGAACGCCAGGGATGGTAACGACCTGGAAAATATGATGGCGTACCTGGATGAAAATGGAAATATTACGTCTTCGCCTCCTGATCCTAATCGTAAAAAGAGGGTAATTAACGCAGAAGATATACAGATTGGTGTTGCAAAACAAGAACCAATGGATGAAGCCGAGCTTTTAAGAAGCGGGGTTGTAACTATGTTTAATGAATCTAAAGGCTACGGTTTTATTAAAGACAGTAAGTCGAACGAAAGTCTTTTCGTACACATAAACTCGTTGAGCGATAGGGTAAGAGAGGGTGACAAAGTAAACTTTGAAGTAGAATTAACCCATAAGGGAAAGAATGCTGTAGGGGTTAAGAAGATTGTTTAAAAACTTCTTACTAGTATTTAGGTACTTATTATAAGTAATAGATAGAGGCTTCAGAATATGAGCCTCTTTTTTTATGCTGCCAACTCCCGTATTGCCAATCTGCTCCTTTCAGTTTTACTTTAATAAAGCATCAATTGCTTCATGGTACCGCTGAAAATTAAATGAAGCAATAACGTTACTCATCGTTGCGGCTACCTCTTTGTTGAAAAGATTGCCAATGCTTCCTTCGTGGGTATGGTTAACAGCGGTGGAATAGGTGAACTCGTTTGCTTCTATTTGCAACCCTACCTGCTTGTATGCATCACGGAAAGGAATACCCTGCAGCACTAATTTGTTTACCTCTTCTACGCTGAACAAGTACTTGTATTTTTCATCCTGTAGTATATTTTCTTTCACCTGCATATTGGAGAGCATAAGGCCAGCCATTTCAATACAGTTCCTTAGGGTTTCGAAAGCCGGGAATAAATGCTCTTTTAGCAACTGCAGATCGCGGTGGTAACCTGAAGGAAGATTAGTGGTCATCATCATGATCTCGTTAGGCAGGGCTTTTATACGATTGCAATGCGAACGGATCAATTCGAAAACATCGGGGTTCTTTTTGTGCGGCATTATTGAAGAACCTGTGGTAAGCTCGGGCGGGAAAGTTATGAAACCAAAGTTCTGGTTTAAAAACAGGCAGGCATCCATAGAAAGGCGTCCCAAGGTGTCAGCGACGTTTGCCAAGGCGCTTGCAACAATTCGTTCAGCTTTTCCCCTGCCCATTTGTGCGTAAACAACATTGTAATTTAGATCAGCAAAGCCCAGCAGTTGAGTGGTTAGTGTACGATTGATAGGAAACGAAGAACCATAGCCTGCTGCAGAGCCTAGCGGGTTTTTGTTGACAACATCATATGCTGCCTTCAAAGTAATGGTATCATCAACCAGTCCCTCGGCGTAAGCACCCAACCATAAACCGAATGACGACGGCATAGCTAACTGAAGATGGGTATAGCCGGGGAGCAAATGGTCTTTAAGCTCCTCACTTTTATTATTGATGAGTACGAAGAAAGCCTGGATGGTGTCAACAGTTTTTTCTAACTCTGCGCGTAAGTACAACTTGATGTCAACTAAAACCTGGTCGTTTCGGCTTCGTGCGCTGTGAATTTTTTTACCTACGTCACCCAGCTTTTTTGTGAGTAGAAATTCTACCTGGGAGTGCACGTCTTCTACATCATCCTCTATTCGAAAGGAGTTGTTTTGTGTTTGTTCGTAAATGTTCTTTAACTCTTCTCTTAATTGTTCTGCTTCATCAGGTGTAAGCAAACCAACAGTAGCTAACATTTTTGCGTGGGCAATATTACCGAGTACGTCGTATGGGCCAAGCATTACATCAAACTCGCGGTCTTTTCCAACTGTAAAATGTTCCACCTCTTGTAATGATGCTATATTCTTTTGCCAGAGTTTCATTTGTTTATAACTTTATTTGCTTGTTTTGTCGCCTACATATTTTTGTTGTTCGTAGGGAACAGGATAAGGAAGAGAAAGGAGATAATGCCAATCAATCTTATTTTTTAGTTCTAACATGTACTCGTTAGAAACACTTTTATAGTTGTTTAGGAAGAATAGGCTGATAACCTGGTAGTACAAGCTTACAATGTTTTCCATCACAGTA
Organism: Segetibacter sp.; assembly: GCA_028288505.1. GTDB lineage: Bacteria > Bacteroidota > Bacteroidia > Chitinophagales > Chitinophagaceae > Segetibacter. The sequence goes on from JAQBNN010000146.1 coordinate 6,793, forward strand.
CCATTAGCATAAATGTCTTCAATGTTTATGGAAACTGGAAAGTAAGTAACGCCTTCTTCTTCTACAGTTGAAGGTTCGTAAATACTGATTCCTTCCGTACTATTCTCCTCTTTTTTGAATATCATTATTGGCAAGAGAATTGTCCAACTTGTATCTATAATAATATCAAAAGGCTTTAGCAAATTTTCATAAACAAAGTCCTCGAAGTAGGTTTCAACCTTATAGGAATAGGCTGGCCTTTCCTCCAGGTCGCATATCTTCTTTATGAGAAACTGCTTATCCAATTAGTAAAGGTTTAAGGATTTCGATATAAGTATTAATACCTTCTTTTATTTCATTTAGATAAATGAACTCGTCGGCGGTATGGCTTCTTGCACTATCACCAGGCCCACACTTTAATGCGGGAAAAGGCATTAACGCCTTATCACTACACGTTGGTGAACCATAACAACTTTTACCTAATTGCAGTCCTGACTTAACCAATGGATGTTCAGTATCAATTCCTGTTGACCTCATTCGCATACTTCGCGGCATGGCTTCGCTTGAAATGTTTTGCCGAATTGTTTCAAATACTTCTTCGTGAGAATATAATTCCGTCACCCTAACATCAATGGTAAACTTACATTGAGAGGGAACCATATTATGGGCTTTGTTCTCAGTTTCGATAACTGTCACACTCATCTTAACTGGACCGAGCCATTTACTTTGTTTAGGAAACCTATAAGTACTGATCCATTCTATATCATCAAGTGCATTGTAAATTGCATTTTCCCCCTCCTCTCTTGCAGCATGACCTGCCTTGCCTTTTGCTGTGCAATCAATTACCATCAACCCCTTTTCAGCTATAGCTAGATTCATCGTTGTTGGTTCGCCAACTATTGCACACTCTGGTTCGATGCCATTTAGCGTTTGTTTAAATTCTTTATTTCCTAGTAATGCTTCTATACCGTTATAACCGCTTATTTCTTCTTCCGCGGTTGCAGCTATTACCAAGTTATATTTAAGATTGGGATAATCGTAGTAATATAAAAAGGTAGCTATCAAACTAGCAAGACATCCACCTGCATCATTACTTCCCAATCCAAACAACTTATCGTCCTCTATTATGGGTGTAAAAGGATCTTTGGTGTATTGAGGATTAGGTTTAACAGTATCGTGATGTGAATTAAGAAGAATAGTAGGCTTTGAAGAATCAAAGAACTCGTTTACTGCCCAGACGTTGTTAAGGAATCTTGTTGGTGATACATTATTTACTTCCAGAAAATTTTTAATAACAACTGCTGTTCCATCTTCCATTTTAGAATATGAAGGAGTAGCAATTAATTGCTTTAATAATCCAACTGCATCTTCATATATTTTCTGTACCGTCATTATTTTGTAATTAATGTACCGCTTGTTTCACTCCTGGTATTTTGCAGAAGATCTTTTGCATCACCTATCAACACTTCACTAACTCCTGCATCTATTGCAGCAAATGCATTATCAAGCTTTGGCAATATGCCTTCAAACAACTTTTGCTCACTTAACAATTGCGCGTACTTCGCCTTATTAATGTGAGTAATAACAGAGCTTTCATCTTCTATACTTTCGAGGACTCCTTTTTTCTCAAAACAATATATGAGTCGCACGTTATAATCTGGAGACAAAGCAACTGCCAGTGATGATGCAATAGTATCTGCGTTGGTGTTTAAGATATGACCTTGTTCATCATGAGTGAGCGGAGCAAACACAGGTGTTAAGCCTGCATCCAAAAACAACTTCAGGTTTTCTACATTAAGCTGTGATGTCTCCACATCTCCTACCCAACCAAAATCTACATCTTTAACGGGTCGCTTTGTAGCAGGTATTATATTTCCATCAGCTCCCGTTAAACCAATTGCGTTCACTCCTTTTACCTGCAGCTGCGCTACAACTTTCTTATTAACCAAGCCACCATACACCATTGTTACAAGATCAATTGTTGCATCGTCAGTTATTCGTCTTCCGTTTATGTATTTTGATTCAACGCCTATTTGTTCGCCAATTTTAGTAGCTATTTTTCCACCGCCATGTATTAATATCTTATAACCTTCAATTTGTGCGAACGATGCAAGAAATGCATCTAATGCACCTGCATCGTCAATTACATTTCCACCAATCTTTATTACAAACAATTTCATTATTGCGCCCTTAAAATTTCACTGATAACTGCCTGTGCAGCCCATACCCTATTGCTTGCTTGCTGCGTTACAATACTGTTGGTACTATCTAAAATTTCATCACTTAATTCCACATTTCTTCTCACAGGCAAACAATGCATCACCTTGGCATTATTAGTAAGTTCAAGGCTATCTTCATTCAGCATCCACCGCGGATCGTTCTCATAAATCTTCCCGTAATCGTTATAAGTACTCCAGTTTTTTACATACACAAAGTCTGCATCTTTTAAGGCTTCCTTTTGATCGTAAATTATTGTTGCTCCTTTTGTAAACTTTTCATCCAACTCATAATCCTCGGGATGTGTAATTACAAAGTCGGCCTTACCCCACGCATTAACCCACTGCGAAAAAGAATTAGCAACACATTGCGGTAATGGCTTAACGTGAGGTGCCCACGTCAATACAATTTTTGGTTTGCATCCTTCAGCTAAAGGAGAGTCAAGTAAGTGTTCTTGAATGGTAATAATATCAGTGAAGCTTTGTAGTGGATGAAGCGTTGCACTTTCCAAACTTATAACTGGTACACCAGCATACTTCATAAACTGGTTAATATACATTTCGCTGTAGTCATCATCGCGGTTCTTTAAGCCTGGAAAGGTGCGTATGCAAAGTATATCAAAGTAACTACCGAGTATTGGTGCAGCATCTTTTATATGTTCAACAGTGTTGCCGCTCATGATAGCACCTTCTTCAAATTCGAGGGCCCAACCTTCTTTATCAACGTTAAAAACAATAGGCTCAATACCTAAATTTTGAGCGGCAAGTTGTGTACTTAATCGGGTTCGTAAACTTGGATTTAAAAACAATAATCCTATCCGTTTGTTAGCGCCAATAGCTTTATCGCCAAACGGGTTTGCTTTGTATTGAAGCGCCTTTTGAACAAGGGCATCAATGTCGGTTACATCATTTACGGAAACGAAATTTTTCAACTTTATTCAATTTAAACTTCAACGGTTAAAGGCCAGTGTTCTCTTTTACCAACTGCAATTGCCCAATAGAAATAACAACTGTACAAGAGTGCGACGCAAGTAAAGCCAACTAGTAGTAATGTCATTCGGCACAAACAATATTTTTCTTTATGTACTTAGCGTATGAACAACTATTAAACATTGTTGTGTCACTCACTTGTACAACAAAACTTTATTCACCAACTTAAGCAGTCACAGCTTCTTTGGTGTTTGCAGAGGTAGCATTTAATGAAGCTATCTCGTTTTGCAATGCACTTAAAAATGCATCGACCTGCTCACGCTTTATAGCTAATGATGGCAACACGCGTATAACGTTTGGCTTCGCTTCACCAGTAAAAATGCGGTGCTTGTTAAG
>JAQBNN010000149.1 GCA_028288505.1 Segetibacter sp.
TTTGGGTGGTTTGCATACTCTATCTGCATAACGTATGCGGCAGGCCGACTGCCATCTTCTACTCAGCATTGCTAGACTATTTACATAATCTTACATTCAGGACACACAAAAAGTAACCAAAAAAGGGCCACGGGAAAGATAACAGCCCTTTCCCGGTTGGGTTGAATTAAGCTTTTGTGGTACTGTGGTTAACGGCAGCAGTGCCTTGATATCCTTGACTGCTTTCGTCACTTCCATGAGGCATCGAGCGTTCATTTTTTGTATTAATACGGCGTAATCGCAAAGAGGCACGACTAAGCAATGTGCTTTACAAATACCAACCGCTTCTATTTCGTCACGGGGGTTACTTCGTCGCTTGCAATACACGCTCTGATAAAGAACGTTTGCCTAGCTGAGTGAAAACAAATGCCGAAGTCACAGTAGTAACAAAGCCTAATCGAGGAAATCGAAAGGAATGTGATGTATATCATTCCCTTCTTAATTTTTCTTTGGTTACTTTCTTTTTATCAAGAAAAAGAAAGTGACAACCTCTGACTTTTAAAATACTTGAAAATAATTAAAGACTTTAAATAGAAGCTTAACTAGAGGCATTGAAATAGAACTAGGATTTAAAATAACTTTTGCATTTTACATTTTAATCCCTCGCCCTACCCTCCAAAGTCTTTCCTCCTTCCTTTAAAGCCAAAGTTGCCTGCTGCGTGGTGCTTGTGCCGCGGAGCTGTTGTAGGATAAAGGAACAACCGAATGGACCTTTCTTATGCAACACTCCTCTTAAGCGGGATTTGTTGGTGAAGAATACCAACAAAGGCGGGAACAACAGCAATTACTACACAGGAAAAAGGTGATCTTTTTGGGATCACCTTTTTACATTAAGAATAATAAGATTACTTTTTGGTGGTAGCTTTTACAGCAGGCATGCTGCTGCTTAAATCTATTCGGCGTTTTATAAGGAAGCTTTCAAATGAGTCTACAAACTGGTAAATGCCGGGAGAATTAGCTCTCTTGTCCCAATCTGCCTGCCCATACTCTTTGATGTAGGCAGCTTTAAAAGCCTCTGTTGTTGAAGGGCTATAGGTTGGGTCTAATTCTTTGAAACCGTCCTTTAAAGCAGACCGGAATACTATTTGTTGCTTCGAACCTGCTAGCAGTTGTAGGTATACAGTTATACTACTTGGGCTCTTTATCAATTCATTGATAACCACAGACCTTCTAAGTTCTTTTAAGAAATCGGCCAGTTTTCCCTGCTTAACCATATAATTATTCTGTAAATATTTATCAGCACTTATGTCTTTATAATTATAACTGAGTGTATCAAGCCAGCGGAACATGTATCCTCCTTTTTCCATTGCTAACTTGTTAGACACTGACATGCCATAATCGTTATCATGTGCTTTCACATTTGGCAATTCTTTATCTATTTCAGCATAATCAAAAGGACCATCAATTAATTGGTACGTACCAGCATTATCACCCGTAATTACCTCGAATACGGCTCTCTTACTCTCTCCGTTGTGGTATTTAACCAGGTGTATTTTCCATGCAGTTTCAAAAGCTGGTGCCTGGCCTGAACGCGGCTGGACCATAGCTACTTCGTAAATATTTTTTGCAGGAAGCTTCTTTTGCCCTTCAGTAGTTTGACCGAAAGACCAGGTGGCACATGTGAGCGTTAGAACTAAAAGAATTTTTCTCATAATGTTAGTTTAGAAGTGATGATTTGATTGGAGGCTAACAAAATATAAAAAAAATTTTTAATCTGCAATAGCACTACTTTAATTTCAAAACAAACAGAATTGCACCCAACACTAATAGAAGTTGTATTGTCAGATTAAAAAGATGTGACGAGGGTTTTGGCCCTTAATAACGCCTTTGCAATAGCCTGAACCTGCAAATACTGAGGCATTGACTATGGTGATGAACACTGCAAACCGGGCAACAGAAAAAGATCATTTGAAAAGATAAGGTACAAGAGAGTGACACAACAATGCTTAATAGTAGTACGAAAGCAAGGACACAAAAGAACTATAAATGAGGAGTTGTGAGTGATGAACTAAAGAATGATCAATCGATTGATGTAAAAACAAAAAGGCCCTGCGATTTGCAGAGCCTTTTTTGCTACACCTGTTCTTTAAATTGTTATTGTGCAATAAACGATACTGTATCGCTTATTACTGCCTGGCGCGTACACCTACCAGACCAACTTTTATAGTAACGCTGACCAGCAACGAGATTACTAAAAGTATACCTGGTTTTGTTGTACGAGGTTATCGTCCAGGCTGTATTGGTGCTAGCGGTTAATGCTGAAGCATCGGTTGTGATGTAATAATTTACACTCTTCATGCCCGGCTGGGTAGATGTTTCACAATCGAGTTCACCATTGTTTACACCTTGTGCTACTTTAGGAGGAGCTGGCTTTTCTATTGGAGGACTTGTCTTTTTAGGTGCGTATACGGTAAGCCTGACGATGCTAAAATTTCAAAGTCACCTTTTGCTACTGCTATCACGTTCATACCAAGTGCATGAAGGCAAAGAGTTGTTGGGGCAGGTTGATAAGAAGCGATACCTTTTGTTGGTGTTATAGCACGCTGCTTATTTAAGTGTTTTTGTGTTGCCAGCAGAGGTATCGGGGAGCAACATCGTTGCGTCGCACACTTGTACTGTAAAATTTTATTCAGCAAAGTTGTGCAAGGTGTTCCGAAGGATCACCTTGTACTTAAGGATAATTGTTGTTCTCTGAACAGCCCGGTTTGCAAAAGCGGAGGAAAGGCCGGACTAGTTCAACTGTACGTAGTTTGCAAGCTGTTAAATAAAGCCCCTTTTACCTTTCCCACCTGCTTACCAAAAACATAATCTGCTGCACTACAACAAGCATAATATTCAGCCTTAATCACCATCCCAGCACGAAATGGATTGTTATGAAAGTACACCAACTGCTGCCACATGAAAGGCAGTTGATAGCATACCTCAGGATGAATATCAGGTTTCCAAAACTGGTAGCTTACTTTACCGGCAGCATCTGTTTCTTTTAACAACCAAAACATCCAACTCTTTCTGCTCTCCTGTTGATTGTCTTCAATACTTCTAATCATGGTTTGTGAAGTAAACTTCTTAAAGTTACGTAGTACATCTGACAGACCTTCATTTGTCGCTTGCACAAGAAAATGTATGTGGTTGCTCATGATAAGATAACCATAAACAATAAGGCCTTTATTTTCTATACAAAAGTTCAGGCTGTCGATAATAATGTTCCTGTTCTACGGGTAAATATGTCTACCCATTTGTTTACTGTGCATGTAATAAAGTAAACGGCCACCATCTGCAATTATGTATGCGAAGCCCATACTTAAAAAACTTTTTAGTAAGATAGTAGTTGCTCTCAGCGTTTGCAAGTTTGTTCGGTTCCTTTTGCAAAGGCATGAGGTCACAGACCTCTTGTTATCCCTATGTTCAAGGTGACGCTGTGCTTAACACCTTGAACAACTCGGCGACTGGAATAAGATTGTTTTTTTTCATATGCAGCATTAGAAAAAGGATAATAGTATACAGCAAATTACGTTTTAGAGAACAGCTTTTTATGTTGGCCAGCTTTATACTTAAGCCTTCACCTGCTATATGTGCATTGCAGAATAATGATATGCTGTACAAGTGAGTGACACAACGATGCTTAATAGTAGTACGAAAGCGTGTAAACAAAAGAACTATGAAATATGAGTGATGAATGATAAATGTGAGTGGAGTTTATATAAACAAAGGCTGCCTTCGCGTTAGATACATCTCTTTCAATACACCCTCATCATCACCCATGCAGGATTTGAATGAGTAGCAGTAAGATTAAAGCTTGTTTCTCCAACTATTTCGAAGCCTTGTTTTTTATAAAAAAGGGCTGCTCTTTCGTTACCCTTCCATACTTCGAGCCACATGCCCTTATCTCCTGCTGCCTTTGAATTTTCAATTGCTTGTACCAGCAAGTGATGCCCTAGCTTAAGGTTATAAAATTCTTTTAAAAGGTACAGGCGCTCCAGCTTTGTTACGTGCTGCAGCGAAACAGCCTGGTGAGGTGTGTTATAAATGATCTTAGAATAACCGGCAAGCTCGTTGTTGTAATAAACAGCAGAAAAGATATTTGCCTCGTTGGCTAACTCGGCGTGGCAGGCTTCCTCGCTGAAGCTCTTGTCTACATAAGCCTGCATTATCTCCATTGGCTGGCTATGTCCATGGGATTCCAGCAAAGAAACTTTGCCAATCTTTGCAAGTAAAGGAGCATCCGCTGGTGTTAACATTACATAAGAAACCATAGGGCAAAAATAAAGCACGAGCCTTAAATGGAGGAATGATAAATTATGAGTTATGGGTTAAATACAGGGTGTAGGATTAAGAAGGTATGCTATTGCAGCGTGCTAGAAAATCCCACTTATAACTTATAACTTCCTACTAACCCAAAGTGCCTTTTGGGTGTAACTAAAAAAAAGTCGCATAGGCGACCTTTAGTAACAGGTAGTTCAGGCTTATGAAGTCTGTATTTTAAATTCCTTAATTACTTTATATTCTCCTTCGCAAACGCAGAGCTGTTTATAATTCCCATCTTTTTCAAGATGAACAAGATAGAATTGTAAATCATACTCCTTAAACTGCTGAACGAACGCAATCTTATAATCATAAAATTCACTTCTTTTTACTAAAGCTCTTACATCAACAGGCATTTTACTTTCATCGTAAACATGCATATTCCTTATCCACCTACCCTTCTTGTCGTAGACAACCCTTGTTTGAATTTCATTTTGATTAAAACAAGCTGTGATAGTTTCTGTTTCAATTGACCACTTAACATTAGCTGCACCCTTAAATTGACTTTTTAAGTTTGATAATGCATTTAAATTAGCCTTGGCAAGTTTAGCGGCTGCTTTAGCATCCTTTACGTCTTCTTTGGTTACAGCAAGCTTTGTTTCTGCGTGGCTTGTAGTATTACCAGGAAGCTTATAACTAGAATTAGCTGCAAATAGCTGAGCGTTTGTAGTAGTAGTTATTGTAGAAAGAAAAGAGATCCCTACAAATAACATTAAAAAATTCTTTTTCATTTTTTTAAATTTTAAATATTGATTGATTTAATTAAGGTCTTTTTTTTAGTTGATTTTTGACTTTAAAACTGAAGGTTGACCTTTGTGCATTATCCCCCGGCTGTTTTAAGGTGGCCTGATTTCTTTGAGGCCTTCGTTCTTTAAGCTATAGTCTTCAACCGGCGGTTCGGCGATTATTGTTGCTTCCGAGGAAAGGAGTATCCTCCTGGTAAGTAACATGTAGTGTTTTTGATGCATACTTTTTATTTTATTGCTAATAAATAAATTGGAATTATTTAGGTAGAAATGGTAGTTGTAGCTGATATAATGAAAAAACCTGGGTTAAGAATTACATAGCCATATAACTTACTCCTGCAGTACTTGAACTTGTGCGCTGCTCTTTACCTGAGTACATATAGAAACAATAATTAATGTTACCTAAACCTGCATAATTCTTACAATTGGATGTAGAATATTTCCAGCCTGCTGTTGTAGTAATAAAAGAAGTAGAAGAGGAAGAATACAGGTAGTCGTCGGTAATAAGAACATAGCTTGTTTTTCCATTTCCGTTCTTTAGCAAGCAATGGGCTTCTATTACTGTTTGACCATATAGTTTTTTAAAACCTCTTATATTGTAAACGCTTATTTCTCCGTAATGAACAATAAACTTTAAGGACAAATCTGCTTCAACATTGTATATAGACTTTAAGCTTTCTAACTTATTTGTAAAAGCATCATAAATTGTTTTTAAGCCTTCGAAGACTTCCTTAACTGCAATTGGAGCACCCATTTTATAAAAGAGTATAGCGTCTCCTTCAATTTCAGAAATCTCCAACTCTAAAGGGTTGCTGTCGATAATCTCATTTAATAATTCACTGGTAATTGTAACCCCCAGATCAATATTGATATTTTTTACAAAGTTTGTAAAGCCAGTGATATCGGGTATAATGATTAAGCCTTTCATGATGATGTGCTTTAAGGGTGGGATTAATGTTTAGTAAAGAATGCAGTTATAAAAAGCCTGAAGCCAAATTTCACCAGTGAGACTAGCCTATTGGCAATTGTTATAGGATCATCTGTTGTAACCAATGCGGTAGCAGTTGCTAATAAAAAGAGGTAGATTACTTTGAGCGATTTTTGGTACATCTTATTTGCTTTTGATGTAACAAATTTTGCTCGAAATAGGCCCTTAATCAAGGTAGGATGTACTGAAAGTCGAAGATGCGTAAGGATACTTAAAACAGGGTAAGAAGGTGCGTATTAATTCAAATAGTGATGATGCGTAGAAATACGGATTATATTTAAAAAGGCTTTGAAATACAAAATAGATTACATATTTTTCAACTAGTGCTTGTAGGAGAAAATAATTTAGGGAGTTTAACTAAACGCTTCTTGAAAGAGATAACATTTTCGAAGTCTATTGGAGAAATCTTAGGATGGAGTATCTATTGTCTTTTATACATATTATTACTGTTGCCCTAAAAACTATTATAATCTTTCACCGAACAAAAACGTAAATGCATAATTTCTGCAAAAAATTACTAACAATTAGCTTTGTATTAATAATAAGTTTTCAACCTGCAAGCAGTCAAAAAAGTAATTATCATCATTTGATACTTAAAGGGGATACTGTTCGACAGTTACTTATCAATCAGGAATTTTGGTACCTGGAGTTTAATTACAAGGAGGTGCCTTCTGGGAACCTATTAGAGGCTGTGGCTTTTGATTTTAGCGGAAGATTAGTTAGTTCATCAAAAATAACTCTTGATATAGCCTCTGGTAATGTAAGGAAATTAAGAAATACCTCTCAAGCCCCTTTTTATTTAACGAGAAACCGTATGGAACAACAGCAGATGGACGGTTCCGAAGATTATATATTTTCCCCTTATAAAAAAGGAATTACTCCATTTGAGGCTAAATTTGTGAGCTATCATATAGAGGTAGAAAGAACCCCAAAGACTAGAAGAATTATTGATTTTGCCTGGACCCTTCTCCTCCTGCGCTAAAACCTCAAGAAATACAAAGAAGAAAAAGCACAAGCAAGAACAAGAACAATAGAAAAATCAAAAAGTAGAAAAAACAGAAGCAACAATTAAAAAAGCCTGAAAAGATGCTTAAAATTATTTTTGACTGGTTAGAGGTGTGGGCATTACTCATACCTCTTTTTGTAGTAATTACAAGAAAGAACCAACCGCCAATTCTAACGCCAATTATCACTTACGTTTTGCTTGCTTTAATAATTAACTCTCTTGCTAATATTAGTTGGAAGTATAAAAATGACTACAACTTTCCTATTTGGTATCAAACTAATACTTATTTCTACAGCATTCATTCGATTGTACGCTTTTTTCTTCTGTCATGGTTCTTTATCAGATTAAACCAACCTTTATTATTAACAATAAAAAAAGTTATCCTAATCCTATTTATAATATTCCTGATTGTAAACTTTTCATTCGAGCCTTTCATAAATTATTGGTACAAGGATGGAAAAATGGAATCAACTATAAGTACAAGGTTATTAGCAGTTGAAGCTGGAATGATGTTATTTTATTGCCTTCAATATTACTTCTACATACTTTTACAAGATCAGACCGAAGAGCGTACTCCTGATTTTTGGATAGTAACAGGCCTGGCAATTTTTTCATTTTGCAGCTTCCCAATTTATTTCTTCTATCAGGCAATTTTAAATAACCATCGAACCTTTACATTGAATATTTGGTTAGTACAGAAAATATGCTTTTTAATTTTTTGCATTGGTGTGGCTTATGCCTTTTATATTTCTAAAGTTTCAACAAATGCTGTTTCAACAAGTGAATAAGTTACCAGATTACCCCTTCCTTGTTGTGATTTTCATACTGGTAATGTTATTACTATTTGCCAGCTTTTTAATCATCTTTATTATTTCTCAACGGAAAAAATTCAAATACCAGCATGAATTGCAACTTCTTCGCGAGCAACAACAAAACCAACTTATTGAAGCGGCGGTTCGGAGTGAGGAAACCGAGCGGCACCGAATTGCAGAAACACTGCATGATGAAGTAGGGGCCATTCTTTCATCTGCTAAACTTCATATACAAGGCATAAAGGCTGAAAGTCTTGATTTTCGGGATAAACAACTACATGAGAGAGGGAAAGAACTTTTAGACGAAGGCATTCAAAAAGTGCGTGGAATTTCTCATAACCTTCACTCAAGTATATTACAAGAATTTGGTCTTAACGAGGCAATACGACATTTCATTAATAAAACCATCCAGGGTACTTTAGTTAAAGTAACCCTTGAATTAGACGATCAATACAAAACCCTTATTCCTGAAAAAGATATTAGCATCTACAGAATGATCCAGGAACTATTGAATAATATTTTAAAACATGCGAATC
>JAQBNN010000161.1 GCA_028288505.1 Segetibacter sp.
ATTGGGTACAAGCTTTATGGGTATCACTTGGTATAGTTGCAGGATTTTTATTGTTGATCTTTAGCGCACCTTGGTTAGTATGGCAGTTTTATAACGCCAAAGCAAAAGGTAACAAAGCGTCAAAAGAGAAAGCTTATAATATCTATACTGCAGCTATGTACTATCTAAACCAGGTAGGTATGCCACGCGGTCCACAAAGTCCGCAGCAATATGCTGAAGCAATAGATAAAAGGTTTGGCACCAGCTTCAATGCTTTCAATAATGTTTACCAGAAGTTGAAGTACAGCAGTATTCCACTTACTACAAAAGAGCAAGTGGTGGTTGAAAATTTTTATCAACCGTTTAAGCAACAGGTACGAACACAAATACCTGCAAAAACAAGAGTTAGTCGCTTCTTAAATATTTACAATACCCTTCATTTCTTTACTAAACCAAAAATCGGTTAATGATGGAACAAAACATTCAGATAGAACAGGCTTTAGAGAACATACAAAAGCTGGTTGATAATATTGAAACGGTAATAAAAGGTAAGAGGACACAAATACAATTTATATTAACCGCCTTGCTCGCGAAGGGACATATACTAATGGAAGACAATCCCGGTACGGGTAAAACGGTGATGGCTAAAACACTGGCGCAAAGTATCTCGGGTCGCTCTAATGATGGTGGTGTAAACTTTAAACGCATTCAGTTTACACCTGACTTGCTACCAATGGATCTTATCGGCAGCCACATTTTTGATGACGTAAAGAAGGAATTTATCTTTAAGAAGGGACCACTTTTTTGTAATGTTTTATTGGCTGATGAGATCAACCGTGCCTCTCCAAAAGTGCAATCTGCTTTGTTGGAGTGTATGGCTGAACAGCAGATAACTATGGGTGAAACTACTTATCCTTTAGAGCGTATGTTCTTTGCCATCGCTACCCAAAACCCGGTTGAAATGGAGGGCACTTATCCCCTGCCTGCCGCACAGCTCGATCGTTTTTTCATAAAGATCATTTTCGGATATGTAGATGAAGAAACAGAGCTAGAAATCTACAACAACTACCTCGGTATTGCCAACAGCTTGTCTAACATTCACCAGGTTTTATCAATGGAAGAGATCTTGTTCTTACAAGGCGAAGCTGAGCGTGTACACATACACGAAGAGATAATTAAAGCCGTTAGAAACATAGTGTGGGATACCCGCCGGCATACTGAAATTGTTTTAGGAGCAAGTACTCGAAGCGGTATCACGTTTTTAAAATGTCTTAAAGCATTTGCGCTGGTTAACGGCAGAACTTATGTTACCGAAGACGACCTGCAGAAGATAACACCTGCTGTGCTTGATCATCGCTTAATTTATAGAAACCGCGAAGCAAAAGCGAAAGCACTCGCTTCAATATTAGATAAAGAAATGGACAGGTTAAGCAGGCTTAGAATTGCGGAGAGAGCGTAGGGAGTTGTAGGTTATAAGTTATAGGTTATAGGTTATAAGTTATAGGTTTTAGGTTTTAGGTTATAAGACTCGTCATTGCGAGGAGGCACGACGAAGCAATCTGCTTGATCACAGTAAACAGGATTACGTAAGATTAATCGGAGGTTTTGTTTACCAACATTAGTTCTTTAATTAAGCACCGTTGTGTCACTCACTTGTACCTCTGTGCTTATTGCACCATTTGAGTAACTCAATGAAACAACAAACATTCATCAAAGTTGCTTCCTAAATAAAAGCACAAGTGAGTGACACAACGATGATGAGAAGAGCTGCAAAAGTTGGTCAGCAAAAAAATAAAACACTAACCTCGCAACTAATAATTGACGTTCCAAATTTTTTGCATTTTTTCATTCTGCCTTTTGACTTTTGAATTTTGACTTAATGAAATGGATCACATACATAATAATTTTCCTTACCACGGCATTGCCCCTTTCTGCGCAAGAAAGATCAGCTGCGCGTTATGAAATAGATGCAAAACGTGTAGGTGTAAATCCTGTTGATAAAGATGCGCTTCCGAGGAGCCGCGAGTTTATAAGACTCGATAGTACTTACTATGTCGGCTACATGTTTGAAGGACTTTATAAAGCAGATAAAAGCAGTGACTTCATTGGTTTTAAAAATGCGATTTTTCCGCTACGTAAAGCATTCTTGTTATTCGAGAAAGACTACAGGCGCAACATGAAGCTGATGTTTACATCACCACAGGCATACATGGACAACATGAATAAGTATGTTGACTTTTTGCAAGTGGCCAATACATTAAAAGAGTGCTACGATAACATTGAAATGGCTGACAGTGTAATGTGGGTGCTTGATAGAGTTGATGCTTATAACTTTCCTAAAGAGCACATGGCCGTAACTACAACCAAGGCCTGGACCTACCATCGTAACCGTTTCTTTACCTCGTCAAAGTTTTCTTTTCTGAAGAACTCAGTGGAGGAAAATGAACGAATGGCTTTCCAGCATTGTTACAATGCGCTGGCAAAAATTGATATAAACGAACCGAACAATAACATGTGGTTTGGTCCCGGCCAGGCCGAGCAGGATCGATTGAACGTTTACCACTACCTGGCCTTGCTTCATGCTTACAACAAGAACTACGATAGCAGCGAACACTACTACCAGATCATGATAAACCAGGGGGCAGTATCGTGGAATAACTACGGCAACATGAAGCATGAAATGGGACAGTTTGCAACAGCTATTGAATACTTTAATAAAGACAAGTTTAAGTTTTACGAAAAAATGCTGAAGGAGCCTTATTACTTTTTGCCTATGCTTGATGTGTATGGCGGAAGAACCAAGGAAGCAATGAGCACAAGTAAAGAAGCTATCGAGTTCTCCGGATCAACACCAGGCTTTGGCTGGTACAATATTGCATTAGGCCGCAGCTACCTCTACGATGGTCAACTGGATAGCGCCGAAATGGTATTGAACAAAGCAACTGCATTTAAAGAGATTCATATTGGCACTACGCTAACACAAAGCCAATACGACTTTAGCATAAATCTTTTGAACCTTCAATTGATAGATCGTAAGCTTGCCCAGGTAAAGTTTAATGATGATGGCTGGTGGTACTCTCCTTCATCGCTTTTCAAGCTGCTGAGTTTAAAATTTGAAAAGCTTTTGCTGCAATATGTCCTCATTAATCAAATGGCTTCAAACCCCGAAAGAGAACGCGTTGTGTATGATTTATTTTGCGGTGAGGGCACTACTACTTTCGATGAAGCGTGGTATTTGATAAGAGATTTTAGTCCTTCCTATTTCATTAAAAAGTACGAGACCTATCAAAAAGAAGACCCACGCAAAAGCTTGCTGCCATATTTTAAATTGTTCACCCACCAAATGCAATGGGTCGACGGCGATGAGGGTGAAGCATTGCAAGGTTATGAGCAACTGGTGAAAGAAGTGAGAGTGGATAACGCCAACGAAAAATTGTTTCTAGGCAGGCTGTACGAAGGCCTCGCCAAGGGCTACGACGAGGATGGCAATAAAGACAACACCGGCTTTTATACTAACGCGCTTTACGAAGATTACCCTCAGCTTGTTCCATACAGTGGCTTGAAAATGAAAATAAAATTAACCACATCAGGAGTTGATGATGCTGTAACCAAAGATGTTGTTGAAGAAGTGAAGGATTGCAACATTAAGTGGGTAACAGAAGCTGATGGAAACACAGCAATTGCTACAATCAACTTTATTAAAAAGGGCGATAAATACGAGGCAACAGTTAACGTAAAAGGAGGCTCAAATAAGTTGATGGTGGCCGACCAGAAAATGATTTTTAAGAATAGTAAAGGTGCAGGTAAAGAACTCGCTCTTCGCTTGTTTGCAAAAGGCGGTGCTATGGTTTATGAACCCGCGCTGTAGAAGATATTTTTGTACTTAGCATTTGAATTGAATTAAGCATCGTTGCGTCGCACACTTGTACAGTTGAATAAGTTTGGGCACTACGACTGGAACTTAAAGAGGTTTATAACAACGCGGTAATAAAAACAATTGAGGACACACCTCACAGTGCGAGCATTGTTGCGAAAAGATACAAAAGTACAAGTGAGTGACACAACGATGATGCTATGAAAAACTTCTGTTGGTCAACAAAAATCTACACAGCCCCAAAGAACATGTAAGCCAAAAGAATA
>JAQBNN010000194.1 GCA_028288505.1 Segetibacter sp.
ACTAAAATCTAATCGTGGATATTGGGCTAATAAGTTTGGCTACCAATTAGGGGTTAAATACGTGGACGCCTTTAAAATTAAGAACCTCGACCTGCAGGCGGAATCCAACCGGGTACGTCCTTTCACTTATTCTCACTTTGATTCTGTTGCAAGCTATACGCATTACAACCAGCCCTTCGCCCACGTGTTAGGCGCTAACTTCCAGGAGTTTATTGGTATAGCAAAGTACCAACCTATTAATAAGTTGTACCTGCAAGGCAAACTCATCTATTACTACCAGGGGTTAGATACAGGAAGGGCAAATTTTGGAAGTAACCCATTTCGTAACTATAAAGACAGGAACGGAAAAGATTTTGGCTATAATGTAGGCTTTGGCGACAGGGTTAATGTAACCAACATATCGTTGCTTGCTTCTTACGAGCTGTTCGAAAATTTCTTTATCGATGGAAATATTTTGAGAAGGGTTTACAAGCGGTTCAATGGTAACCAAAATTCTTCAGTAATTTCTTTAGGTATTCGTTGGAATATGTCAAGAAGAGATTTCGATTTTTAAGACATTTATCTTCTTAATAAAAAAGAGGCTGTCAAATATCTGACAGCCTCTTTTTTATTATAGCCAGGTTCGTTATAGGTATTCTTTTGTTACCGGCATTTGTATTTCATGGCGTCATCGTTGTGTCACTCACTTGTACTGTTAGTTAATAATAATTGAGCGTGCACCAGATAGCAATTTAAGTAAGAATTAGCGTTGAAAATACCTACTGCTAAACTTAACGCCATACAACAAAACATAAACAAAGTTAAATAGTAGCAATGCCGATGAACGTAATGCGACGCAACGATGATCAACCGGAGTACGTATGTTTGTACCAAAGAAAAAATAGTAAATAAAGTAACCAGTAGGAGATATAAAATCGCTTTTGAACTTAAAGACTTAGTCCTCAAGAATTATAGAAAAAACAATCATCCTCGATTGCAAACTTCCTAACACATTACTGTATTTAAGGTTCGCATCTCGTGAGTGAATGTTGGTTAGGCCGTTACTTACTTTTAACTCTGGTGAAAAGGTAACAAAGGGAAAAAAGAAGTTGAAGCCGATGCCGGCTTCATAACCATAATCGTTCTTTTTAAGTTTCACCATGTCCTCTGCATTTCTGGCGGTTGAGTTGCTTGAAAGATCCATGTCGTACTTTAGGCCAGCCATCATGTAAGTTCTAAAGTTGTTAATGCGATCGCTATTAAATTTTACCTGGAAAGGAAAGCTAACAATGGTTGAAGGCAAGGTTTTCTTTTCGATGTATTGCTCGTTCGCTAAAGGATATTTTAAATGGTAGGTGAAATACTTTGCGCCGCCAATTATAAGCTGGGGGTTTGTTCTTAAAGAAAACCTTCGAGACACCTGTAGTGTACCTACAAGGCCTAAAGCTATGCCGCCGCTGCTTCCTGGCTCTGCTACTAAAATGCTGTCGTATTGTAAAAAGCGTGGGTCTTTACTTGGGTGCAGGTACGAGTGATTGTAACTGATAGACATCCCAAAGTAGTAAGGCCACTCATCGTGGTTTGGGCGGTTCTGTTCGCGAGGTTGGCAGTAGCCTGCTTTCGCAAAAAATATAAAACAAGTAAGTAATACCAGTTTAGGATTTAAGAAGCTGACCAATTGTACAATCATTATAAGTCTTAATAATTTATGCCTGCGCAAATGTTAAAGAGTGTACAAGTAGGTCGAATAGTTGCTTCTTTTTTTGTTATGCAATATATTGAAATTATATAATTACTAGTTTAACCTATTGTTTGCTACCGCAATAAATGGAGCAAATGCCAAATGTTAGCCCCTTATGATAAGTGTTTTTATAGCCGGTATTATCTAAAATTCGCACAAAGTTGTCCCCTTCCGGAAACTTCTGAACCGAGTCGTTTAAGTATTGATAGGCATCTTTGTTTTTTGCAATTAGTTTGCCAAATCCGGGTGCAACTGTTCGCATGTAAAGGTTGTAAATGCCTTTAAATGCCGCTTGCTTTGGCTTCGAAAATTCTAACACAACCAGTTTTCCCCCAGGCCTTAAAACTCTTAGCATTTCCTGCAATCCAGTTTCAAGATGTTCAAAATTGCGAACACCAAAGGCAACCGTTATAGCGTCAAACGAAGAATCTGCAAACTTTATAGTCTCGCTGTCTCCATTCAACATTTCTATGTGTGCGGTTAAGCCCAGCTTTTCAATTTTTTGTCTGCCTACATCCAGCATGCCGTCACTAATGTCAATACCTGTAATCTTCGAAGGGTTTAATATTTTATAAGCGAGTATCGCCACATCACCAGTGCCTGTAGCCACATCTAGTAGTTGTTGCGGGTTAATTTGCTTTAGTTCTTTTATTGCTTTTTTTCGCCAGCTTACATCAATACCAGCAGATAAAAACCTGTTGAGGAAATCGTACCTGAAAGCAATTTTATTAAACATGTTTGCAACCTGTTCTTTCTTGCTTAGTCCGCTTTCTTTATAAGGAACAATAGTGTCGTGCGCAAATTTTGCCATACCAGCGAAGATACATATTTGAAGTTCTAAGCTTTTTGGCGTGAAGGTATTTTAACAAATGCTAGTACTCTTTAAAAAAAAATATGTACCCCGCAGTATTTCTACTCAAAAAGATAGAGGAGGAGGATTATTAGGTAGGGACAAATAAATGGCCCAATTTATTTACCTCTAAAAAGTGAGAAAACTTTTTTAATAAGGCCTCCATGCATAACAAGCCCGGTTACTATACCGTTTCCTTTTTCTTCGGGTACAAAAAACTTATTGATTAGATTTTTCCCTCCGTTCAATGCTGCATTGCTAACCTTGCCCTTGAGAAAGCCCGGTATTAATGAATTAGCACCAGCCGCTGCAATCTCTGCAGGAATCTCGTACATCTTCCGCTGAAGTTTGTCTCTGTTCATTTTAATTCTCTGGTGTATGGCAAACTGTTCTCTTTTAAGATCATCAACAGTTTTAATATGGGTGAAGTCAAGTTCCATTTTTAAAAGATTTACTTTTCGAAGATTGATTTAATTACTGAATCTGCTATGCGGTTTTTAAGAAACTTCTTATGTATTATCACAAGCGCCACCAATAATAAAATATAGATACCTATTACAATACCAAAGCCTGCATAGTAACTTCCCATAATATTGCTTAGGAATAAACCCAGTAAAAAAGTAGCAAGCATCACAATAATAAATAGAATGAAAGCTGCACCGGCTGCGAAATAAGCAACAGACGAAGCTTTCGCAATCTTTTCCGCTGCCTGTAATTTAACTAGTAGTACGTGGTCGTTTATATATTGTTCTATCAGTTCTTTTGTTTCTGCAAAAAATCCTTGTTTTTCCGGTTCCATTAGTTTGTTTTTTATTCTATATCAATTACTTCTACAATAATTAAACCATCGGGGAGTTTAATAAATACCAGCTCTACTGGTATAATTTTTTAAGTTGTGTGTTATCAAAAAAACTAAATAGTGGATGTAATAAAAGGTTCTGACCAGATAAAGTTTGATGAGGAAGAAAAAAAAGTTGTTCCCGTTCACCCGTCGGTAAAAGGTTTAGAACCTCATAAAATCGATCACAAGATCAATAAATATTTTTTCCTTGCCATTATTATCATTTTTGGTATCCTGCTTTTCTTTAGCATGTCTCAATTTTTTACAGCCTTTTTAGGTGCAGTAATTTTATATGTGCTCAGCAAAAAGAAGATGGACAAGCTAATAAAAAAGGGCTGGAAAAAGCCTGGCGCAGCACTGCTTATCATCTTTGTCTCAATCATCCTAATAATGGGTCCTATTATAACAGCAGGTGTGCTGTTATACAACAAGGGTAAATATTACATCGCAAACCCCGATCATATAGTTGATAACTTAAAGAAGGTGCAGGTAAAGATGATGGAGAACTACGGGGTATCATTTCTATCCGATAAAACAATCGCAGATATTAAAGAATATTCTCTTAACATGATCTCTGGCTTGCTTAATGAAAGTCTTACTTTTTTTGCCACCATAAGCATGCTTTATTTCTTTTTGTACTTTATGCTTACCGCTATAAATCGAATGGAAGCAGCTATCATTTTCTTCCTGCCTTTTAAAAGGGAAAAGATTGAACTGTTTGGTAAAGAGCTTGTAGCACTCACATTTAGTAATTCCATTGGCGTGCCGGCTATAGCAGTTGCACAGGGTTTAATTGGATATTTTGCTTATAAAATAATTGGTTTAAACGAAGCGGGATTTTGGGCTGTTATGACTGCTTTTGCATCTATCATTCCTATTGTAGGAACTGCTGTAATATGGCTCCCTGTTGCAGCGTACATGTTTGTTATAAATCATACCTGGCAAGGCATATTTATGTTTGTTTGGGGCGCAATTATACTTGGTCTTACTGATAACGTTGTTCGATTTATGCTCGCAAAAAAAATGGCAGATGTTCATCCTATTATTACTGTATTAGGAGTGATAATGGGACTGAAGTATTTTGGTATTGCAGGTCTTGTATTTGGCCCTGTATTGATTTCCTACTTTTTAATTCTCCTTAAAATCTATTACTTAGAATACCAGAGCGGCGTACCTGTCATTAGAAAGAAAAAGGTTGTTGCAGTTCGATTTAATTTACCATTTTTGGGGGGACAGGGTAAAAAGAAAAAAATTCCATATGCGAGTAATAGAAGTAACGGATAAAAAGGCTGCACAAGATTTTTTGAAGGTTAATGTTTTAGTCAATAAAAATAATCCAAAGTATATAAGGCCGCTCGATAATGAAGTGAACGAAGTTTTTGATCCTGCAAAAAACAGAGCTTTTAAACACGGTACAATTAATCGGTGGATATTAAGAGACGATAAGGGTAATGTAATAGGAAGGGTAGCAGCATTTATAAGTAAAAAGTATTTAAATAAAGGAGATAAATTTCCTGTTGGGGGCGTTGCTTTCTTTGATTGTATCGACGACCAAAATGCTGCAAATACTTTATTTAATACAGCCAAAAACTGGCTGCAACAAAATGGTGTTGAAGCAATGGATGGACCTATAAATTTTGGCGAAAGAGATAAATGGTGGGGGCTTATGGTGGAAGGTTTTGAAGAAGAACCTATGTATGGAATCGCTTTCAACCCACCTTATTATGAGAAGCTTTTTGAAGGTTATGGCTTCAAAGATTTTTACAACCAATATTATTATAGCCTCGCGGTTTATGGTACATTAAGCGAGAAGTACGAAGAGCGATACAAGCGCTTTGCCAGCAAGCCTGATTACCAGGCCCGTCATGTTGAGAAGAATAACCTTCAGAAATACGCAAAAGACTTTTCAATTGTTTACAACCAGGCGTGGGCGCAGCATGACGGAGGAAAAGAAATAAGTGTTGAAGGTGCACTAAAACTTTTCACTAAGATGAAACCGATAATCGATGAGTCGCTTATCTGGTTTGCTTATTATAAGAATGAACCTATCGCCATGTGGATCAATATTCCTGACATTAACCAGTACTTCAAATACTTCAACGGCAAATTTGGATGGTGGCAAAAGCTAAGGCTTGTGTATATGCAAAAATTTAAAAACAGCAGGAAAATTAATGGCGTTGCGTTTGGCATAATACCTAAGTTTCAAGGGTTGGGAATAGATGCTTTTATGATTTATAGCGGAACGCTTGTCATTAGAAAAGAAGGAAAATACGATCTTATCGAAATGGGTTGGGCAGGCGATTGGAACCCTCGAATGATCGCGGTTTATAAAGCAATAGGCGGCATACAAAGCAGGCGGATGATCACCTATCGGTACATGTTTGATAGGAGTGCAGAATTTGAAAGACACCCGGCTGTACAATAAATAATTCCCTTTTTTTGGTTACCGGCATTTGCTTTTCATAGCATCATCGTTGCGTCGCATTACGTTCATCGGCAAATCTTACTGCATCTTTTCTTGTGTTTTGTTTTTTAGCAATGGCAGGAAGAAGGCTGTTAACATTAGAACGAACTTGCACAAGACTTTTGCGGCTTCAAAATGCTGAGGCGTAAATCAATTGTACAAGTGAGTGACACAACGATGTTTAATAGTAGTACTTAAGCTAAAGTACATAGGATTTATACTACTCAAATTTGTTGTGGAGATAATCGTCCGTGCATTATCTCATTCCGCCTACAGGCAAACTTTGGAGTGTCTTATCTTTGAAAACATGTACAACTAACCGGAAAATAAAATAGCCCATTATTGCCCCTGTGGTATTGAAGATCACGTCATCAATATCAACATAACGGTACATTCCAAACAGCCAAAATAATAGTTGTGTCAACTCGATGGACAGGGAACATATAAAGCCGGCAAGCATTACTTTCTTCAGCGTTGAAAAGGTTTGCGTAAGTACAGGTAAGAAGAGACCTAAAGGAATAAATAGGATAATGTTTCCGATGATGTTTATGATGTAGCGATTGCGAAGCGAGCTCCACTGCAATTCTGTAGATACTGTTTCAATTAATCCTGTTATTGATCGGTAAAGAGGAACAATGCTTAGGCCCTTATCTACTGGAGCATCATGTGTAGTAAGCGGCAGAGGTATAATAGTTATAACTAATACCAGTACTATATAAATTATAAACAAGGCTAACAGCAGTTCTTTCGAATAGGAAAAATAACCGTTAAGCTTTTTATTGGTGTACATCCTGAACGCAATCCAAAACGGCATAACGGACACCGTAAGAATAAACGTTGGTTGTAAAATTTGATTAAGCATTATTAAAAAAGTAGCTGCGAAATTAGTTATGTACCTCTTGCTTCTTTGTTAATATTAAAAGAACCATCTTTCACTTGCAATGTCAATCCTTATTTTCTAATTGAATTGTTTACCATAAAAGTGTGAGGGGCTGCGCAAAGTTTTACAGTAAAAGAGTGCGTCGCAAGAATGTTTAATAGCATTTCAAAACCTGGGACCAGTAAAGCAATTCTATCTTATTAATACTACTGTTCCCTTCTGCTCTACCCGTTTTCTAGTGTCACGGTCTACGTAAGATAGTAGCCACACATAACTGCCCGATCCTAACGGTTTATCGTTTTGTCGCCCGTTCCAACCTTGTTTCCAATCGCCTGTTTTAAAGATCAACTCTCCCCACCGGTTGAAGATGGCGAAAGTTAACTGTTCTGCTTTTATAGCATTTAAAGGATGAAAGAAATCGTTTAAGCCATCGCCATTTGGCGTGAATGCACTTGGAACAGCAAGGTAACAACTGGTATAAATATTCGTCTTCTTTTGCATGGTACTCTGGCAACCAAAACTATCTGTAACGGTGTAGCGAACTGTGAAGGCGGTTTCCCTCGTAGGGGGAGCATAAGAGTGTGTAGGCGAAGCGGTGTTTGCCGTACCGCCATCGCCAAAGGCCCAAGAGTGTACTGTTACTTTACCAACAGCAGTACTGGTAAAAGGCACTGGTTCGTTAGGGCAATTATCGTTGTAAGTGGTAAAGTCAGCTTTTAAGAAGTTAGCAAGCTTTACCTTTTGCGTGCTGGTATCGGTGCAAAATCCATTGTTCACAATCAGCTGTATCGTTTTTTCATTAAAGACACTATACAAGCTTGTTGCGTTTTGTTGCTGGCTACTTTGGCTTTCATCCAAGGACCATTTCCAGCTATTTACTCCATTGCCTGCAGCATGAAAATATTGTACTGTATCCTTCGTACAGCCGTATCCAATTTTATATGTGAAGCTTGCATCAACTGTATCTTTTACAGAAAAGGAGATGGATCTTCCTGCCGGTGTTTCTTCGCCACATTCATCTACAACTGCATTGCCATCACTTCCCTTTGCTAGTGTGAGGGTAAACGTGCCAGCTTGTTGTAGCGTATTAGAGAGTGTAACGACAACTTCTCGTGTTGTGGTGCCGGTACAGTTTGGTGTGGCAGACGCAATAGAAGTTGGATAACTTCCATTAATAGAAAAGTCACTTCCGTTTGTTGCGATACTGCTGCATAATACAGGCTTTGCAAACACAACTACCAGTTTATTTGGTGCGCACTTCACAGGCGCAAGGCTGTCAAAAGGTGTGGGCGCTTTCGGTAAAACTGTAAACTTCAACTCCTCTGTTGCGTCAATAGTATTATCGCAATAGTCAAGCAAAGTATTGTTATCGTCCCCGTTCTTTATTCTTAGAGTAAAGCTTCCGGGCGGTAAAAATTGTGGTAGTTGAAGATGTAATGAATCAGTATCGAACTGGGTGGTACAACCAATGCCTGTTGCGCTGCTAATAGTACCAACAGCCGGACTAATAGTGAACTCGGAACCGTTAGTACTAATGCTGCTGCATTTTATTTTCTTATTTA
>JAQBNN010000196.1 GCA_028288505.1 Segetibacter sp.
GCCTGCGCTCCATACATCGCCTGCTGTAAGGATATCTTCTTTTCAAAATCATTCTTTTCGATCTTTTGGCCATTTACTTTACCAACATTCCCTCCTGCATTAGTCCCTGGTCCTTTACCCCGACCGACAAAAGCATCCATTAAAATGAAACCAACTAAACTTAGGGCAATCACTGCAATTACCACCGCAGCATATTTATCCCTGATCTTTTGAATAACCGACATATTATGGTATAAATTTTAAAAAGTGATCGCAAAAATAGGGGAATTAAAGTTTTGAACAAACTGTGGAAAACCCAGCAAAATACCGTGCTTTCTATGCTCTCGCCCCTTCTGGCATAATTTTATTACGATCCAAATCTAAGTGACTTTATTTTTTAAAAATCTTCTCACAGGAATTTGTTCAAAAACATGCTTCCCTGTGGATAATCCCCCTTTTGCTTTTTACGAAACGGGGAAAGAAGGGGATTAACTAAACGACCTTTTCCACAAATTGAGTAAACGGCAAAAGAGCCCACCAATTTTCCTCACTTCGTTCACACCGGAATTTTAAAAAAGTACCACTAAAGTTTTACAGTCTTTTCTGTTTCCACAAATGTTGGTAAACCACGTAAACCCCTAATTTTATTATAATTGTTGCTGTGGAAGGCATGTTAATAACCGTTAATAAAGCAGTACTTTCTACATTTGCAAATAATAATTACCGAAGTTATCCCGCTATTCACACCCGTAATAGTAATAGACTCTTTATTTAAATAAGTATTATTAATTAATACTACAGCAGTTATGAACATTACTGAAGCGACAAATAAGATTGAAGAAAAAGGTTTTCTTGATTTGGACATTGATGTGCACATCGACCTTTTTGCCGAGATCGAAAGATTGAAAAAAGAAAAGAATGCAATTGTGCTTGCGCACTATTATCAGGAGCCAGACATCCAGGATGTGGCGGATTACCTGGGCGATAGTTTGGGGCTCGCTCAAAAGGCACAAAGCACTAATGCAGACATGATTGTTTTTGCCGGCGTGCACTTTATGGCCGAAACAGCCAAAATCCTAAATCCGACTAAGAAGGTGGTGCTGCCGGACTTGAAGGCCGGCTGCTCTTTAGCTGACAGTGCGCCGGCTGCTGCATTCAAAGCTTTCAAAGATCAACATCCTGATCACATTGTGATAAGTTAT
Organism: Segetibacter sp.; assembly: GCA_028288505.1. GTDB lineage: Bacteria > Bacteroidota > Bacteroidia > Chitinophagales > Chitinophagaceae > Segetibacter. Next base: position 1,182 of record JAQBNN010000196.1, read on the forward strand.
ATTAACTGTACTGCCGACATTAAAGCGCTAAGCGATATCATCTGCACCAGTGGAAATGCAGAAGCAATTTTGAACAGCTTGCCAAAAGACCAGCAAATAATTTTTGCACCCGACAAGAACCTCGGAGGTTTTTTGAATAAAAAGACTGGCCGCAACATGCTGTTGTGGAACGGAGCCTGCATGGTTCACGAGATCTTCAGCCTTGAAAAGATTACGAAGCTTAAAATTCGTCATCCAAAGGCTAAAATAATTGCTCACCCCGAATGTGAAGAACCTGTTTTAAGGCTGGCTGATTTCATAGGTAGCACCACCCAACTTTTAAAATTTAGCAAAACCGATAGTGCCAACGAGTTTATTGTTGTTACCGAAACGGGGATTCTCCACCAGATGCAAAAGGAGTCTCCTTACAAAACCTTCATTCCGGCACCACCCCAGAACAGTTGCGCTTGTAACGATTGTCCTTACATGAAGTTGAACACCCTGGAGAAGTTGTACCTGTGCATGGAATATGAAAAGCCAGAAATTTTTATGGAGGAGGAACTAAGATTAGCTGCTAAAAAACCAATTGATCGAATGCTTGACATTAGTAGGGCAGCTGGACTAATTGGATAGTTTTTTTAATACCAGCACCGGTTTTCATAGCAGCATCGTTGCGTCGCAATCACTTTAACAGCAATATATCTGTTCAACTTTAGTTTCTAGTTATAAAAGCTTTTCAAATTAAAAAGACGGCCACTTGCCGTCTTTTATTTTAGAAATTATATTCTACCTCCAGTAAGTTTTCATTTCGTCTAACCCTTCTTTTCCTGTTGTTACTTTCCAACAAGAGAAGGCCGAGGCCCACCAGTGCTGCGCCTCCAAGCAACTTCCATTTTGCAAGTGGATCGTCGTCATTTTTCGGGGGGAGGTACACAATACCATTCTGGTCCACTTCCGCAGGATGGCCTACGTACCGGCCTTCTTCAGGAACGGCAACTTGCTTAAAGTTTGTAACTAATTCGCCTAAAGCTTCTTTCAATTCTTGTCCCCGCATCGGGAAGCCATGACCTGTACCTGCTGTTATTGGCGCTAGCGAGGCGAGTAAGCGAACTGATTGCTCCGCTGCCTGCCAGTCGTAGGTAAAATATTTTGGAGGGCCTGACACCACCTTAGATTGTAAAAGAACAGAAATGAACGATTCCTGTTTTGTAGTAACAAAAGCATCACCGGCAATTAATACTTTGTCGCTTTCCCTAAACAGGCTTATGTGCCCCGGAGCATGGCCAGGTGTATGTACATATTTCCAATCCTCTAACCCGGGGATAGTACCATCAGCGGGAAGAACATTCAAATGACGCCAAACATCAATAGGCGTTTTAGGAAATATAAATGAAAGAGCCGAGAGCAAACCACCGCCAACTGTAGGATCAGGGGGCGGATAAGATGATTGATCTGTTAAGTAAGGAACTTCAAGTGTATGTGCATAAATGGGAACGTCCCATTCTTCCGCCAAAACGTATAGTGAACCAACGTGGTCAAAATGTCCATGGGTGAGAATAATAGCTCTCGGTTTCACATTGTTTCCAAACAGGTAAGCCGCCATTTTCTTAATCTTGCGAGCTGACCATTTTAACCCCGCGTCCACTAAAAACCAATCTTCATTCTTCAGGTTTTGAATCATGTAAAAGTTCACCATTACATCCTTCATTCCCCAAACGCCGGGAGCAACCGTAAACATGTTTTTAGGCAGGTTGTTAGAAACATCTTTCTCCATACAGCTTTTTTTAAGAAGGGCAATAAAAACATGCCACCCTAAAATGCAACAACTATTTGTTAACAATTATTGCTCTAAACAAGTGCCGTTCAATCCCTTCTAAAAAGATCAGCCTTTTTTGACGGCACATTTTTTTTGGTTATACCAAAAACACAGACATGCAAGAAAATACTGTAGATCCGAATTTGAAGGAGGATACAAACAATCCTTCAAAGGCCATAGATACACCAGGAGAGGTTGAAGAGTCAAATGATAGCAAGATAGACCAGGACTTTCCTGGCTACCCTCATTATCCTGCGAAGGAAGATATTTTAGATCCGGAAAACAATGAAGGTAGGCTAGACCTTGATGTAGAGAATCTTTCTCGCTCTAACACAAAAGATCCGATGCACATAAGCTTAATTTCAGGCAATTCTGGTGATGATTCAATCATTCCTTCAAGTGTTGGCGAAGACCCTGAAGATGATCTTGGAATAGTTGCGGGTACTGAAGCTGATGTAACTGCCGAAGACCTGGCGATATTAGGTTCGAGAGAAAGAGACATGGATATGCAAGAAGATGAAGAGGTACTTTCAGAAAGCTTTAAGGATGATGCAGACATAAGGGGTGAGTTAGATATCCCCGGGGCTGATGATGACGATCTAATGGAGAGTATAGGTGAAGAGGACGAGGAAAATAATTACTACAGCCTTGGCGGCGACAGGCAGGAAAACTTAGACGAAAATTAGTATTTTTTTTGATCCGGGCACAAGCCCATAATGTGGCAGCCGTTGCGTCGCACTCTTGTACTTTTAGCAGTGTATTGGGCTTGGAGAGGTTGGAGTAATAACCTATCAAGAAGTTTGCATCAAGTCAAGGAATGTCTAATACCATTTTAACAGGCTTACAGATAGACAGGATTGTTGCCACGAGATTTGCGGATGAAGTGATTGCGACGCAACGGTGATGCTATAGAAAACTAAGGTTGGTATCACCTTATCTCCATTACTACGTCGTGTTCTAATCGCTCCACCTCATTAATTTTCGGTCTATTTCTACGCCTCCCTTAAAATACTTGTACGCCTCCATAACATATTGACCAAATTCGAGATCATTTAGCTCTCTCACGAACTCGTACGGAGGGCGAAAATGCAGCATAAAAGAATCTATTTCGGGAGTATTTAAACCAGTGAGTTTTTTAACCAGGCCTTTGTTAAAGCGATGACTTACGTACTTATCCATTTCTTCCCGGAGCAAACGGTTCTGAAAGGCGAGAGTGGATTTGTTTCTTCTAAACTTAAACATATTAATCACTTCATCTAGGTCGATACCCACGCTTAATCCACCAGGAGAATTATTCATGGAAGAGCTGACGCCGGGTTTTCTATAATTAAAGATCTTGGCATAGTCGTCCCTGTTTTGCAAACTATCGAATTTGTAACTCCGTTGCTTTACTAAAACCCCAGGTAATTCCTGCACTTTTTTAAGTATTGATATGTCAAAAGCATCAAGATTAGGAATGTTGGTAACAGCGTACTTAGCGGTTGGCTTGTTTAAGAAGGAGAAATAGATGGAGTCTTTTGGGCTAACGTCTAAGGAATATCGGCCAAGGGAATCAGTAAAAGTTCCCTTACCTGAAGTACTAATTACGCTTACTGCTTCTATAGGTGTTTTCTTGGTGATGTCGTAAACAGTACCACTAACAATAACCTGTGAAAATGCGCTCTTAGAGCTGCCCAGGATAAGGATAATGAATAGGGAAAGTTTTGTAAAATTTTGAGCCAATTAAAAGAGTTTGAGTTTGTAATATTAAGCCACCCGTTTTGCTTATATTAATTTGATAGAGGTTTTAACTTCTATTTATAAAGCCGCTATAAATGAAAGAGCCACTTCAATAAATGGAGTGGCTCTTTGTTATTTTCCTGCAAATTAGAAATTAGAGGTACACATCTCCAATATTTCGTTTTACTTCAGCTACATATTCCTTTATTTCCTGCTCCTTTTCTTTCTTACAAATAAGCAGTACATCTTCGGTATCCACAATAATAAAATCATCGAGACCCTGTAAAACAAGTAATTTATGATGTGGTGCAGAGATCATACACTGGGTGGAGTCTATTACAAGTATTTTATCACCTGCAACAGCGTTGCCTAAATAATCTTTTTCAAGATTATCATATGCACTTGCCCACGTGCCAAGGTCGCTCCAACCAAAGCTGCTAGGTATTACAAATACGTTATCAGCCTTTTCCATGATAGCATAGTCGATGGAGATGCTACTGCATAACGCGTAGATCTTTACGATGGCTGCCTTTTCATCTGAAGTATTAAAAGCGTTTTTTTCAGCTGTGAAGACATCAAACATTTCTGGTTGGTGTTTCTCAAACTTATCTAGGATTGTATTTACCTTCCAAATGAAGATGCCGGCATTCCATAAAAAATCTCCACTTAATAAAAAGGTTTTAGCCAGCTCAAGGTTTGGTTTTTCGGTAAATGTTCTAACCTTGTAAACATTGTCAGCAACTGATTCTGCCTCATGTTGAATATAGCCGTATCCGGTGTTTGGATATGTGGGCTTTATACCAAGCGTAACAAGCACATCATTTTCTGCAATAAAATCTATTGCCTTCTGGCAAGTTTGTTGAAAGCCGGGATTATCAAGAATAAGGTGATCTGCAGGGGCTACAATAAGTGTAGCTTCAGGATTTTTAAGTTGCATTTTAAAGGAGATATATGCAACACATGGAGCTGTGTTTTTCCTGCTTGGCTCTGCAACAATATTTTCCTCTTTAATGTGCGGTATCTGTTCTTTTACTATTGCTGTGTAGTCCTCTGAAGTTACAATAAAAATGTTTTCTTCTGGTACAAATTCGGCAAACCTTTCAAACGTCGATTGTATTAGTGTTTTCCCCGTATTTAAAATATCCAGAAACTGCTTTGGTAGTCCCACACGGCTTTTAGGCCAAAAACGGCTTCCAATACCGCCAGCCATAATGGCTACATAAATGTTTTTATTCATAACTATTTTATTAAGAGGATTAAACGGGTTCTAAGCACGAATAGTATTTAAACAATGCCTTCTCTTACAAGATCGTGCAAATGTAAGATTCCAAGATAAGTTTCTGTTTTGTTTATAACTACTAATTGGTTGATGTCATGCTTCCTTAATTCATCCAATGCTTTTACCGCTAATTCATCTGAATAGATGGTTTTAGGATTGGGTGAAAGAATATCTGCAGCAGTAATATTATCAAGCGATTCATTTTTTTCAAGCATTCTTCTCAGATCTCCGTCGGTAATCATTCCTAACAAGTGGCCTTCTTTATCTATAACTGCGGTAGCTCCTAATCTCTTCTTTGTTATTTCTAAAATTGTTTCTCTTAAAGTAGCAGTAGGTAAAACTGATGGCTTCGGGTTGTCAGCATACAGGTCCTGCACCCGGAGATATAAACGTTTACCAAGGTTCCCACCAGGGTGAAACCTTGCAAAGTCTTGCCCAGTGAAGCCAGCCAATTCCATTAGGCAAACAGCCAGCGCATCTCCCATAACCATTTGTGCTGTAGTACTACTTGTAGGAGCTAAGTTATTTGGACAAGCTTCTTTACAAACTCCTGTATTTAAAAAATAGGTGGAATTACGAGCGAGGTATGAAGCTGCATTACCTCCCATTCCAATTAGCGTATTACCAAAATTCCGTATTAGTGGAATTAATACTTTAATTTCTGCACTTTCACCACTTTTACTAATTAGCATTACTACATCTTCCTTTTGGATCATTCCGAGGTCTCCATGGATTGCATCTGCAGCGTGCATAAAGAGACTAGGAGTTCCCGTGCTATTAAGTGTAGCAACGATTTTTTGTGCTATAATGGCACTTTTGCCTACCCCGCTAACTACAAAACGTCCTTTGCAGTCATAAACCGCTTGAACTGATTGCTCGAAATCAACATTAATATAATTTGCTATGGCTGCGATTGATTCCGCTTCCAATTGAATTGTTCTTAATGCTGTAAACTGGATGGCAGATTTCATGGCGTCAAAAGTACATTCAAAGTTTTTAATTAAATCTTAGACGGCTTGTGCCACTATGCTATTTACAATGCGGCTTACATTTCAACTTTAACAAATGGCCGGTAATACATAATTCAAGTTGTCTTACTTTCGTTTTCCTTTAAAAATTGGTACTACAGGATTATAGGTATCCGAAGATTTGAATTCCCCCAAAACTTAAAAGAAATTCAGCTCTTATTTTTTGAATACTTCTCAATAGTACCTGAAAAGGAAATTTACAATGGCAACTACAAAAAGACCCCCAGCAAAAAGAACTTCTAAGATCAAAGGTGTTGATATGAGTGCAGGAAGCGACTCAACAATTATTAAGCATACTTACGACTTACATTCAAATCTCTTTAAATACTTTGGTTTCGATAAATTTAAAGGTAGGCAGGAAGAGGCCATCAACAGCCTTTTAAACGGCCACGATACGTTTGTTATTATGCCTACCGGCGGTGGCAAAAGTTTATGTTATCAACTTCCAGCTTTAATTATGGAAGGTTGTGCAATAATAGTAAGTCCACTTATTGCATTAATGAAAAATCAGGTTGATCTTATTAGAGGTTACAGCGAAACAGATCACATTGCCCACTTCTTAAATTCATCACTAACAAAAGTGCAGCAGCGCGAGGTAAAGAGTGATCTTGTAGAAGGTAAAACGAAACTTTTATATGTTGCTCCTGAGACATTAACCAAGCAGGAAAACCTCGATTTTTTTAGTGATCTTAATATCTCCTTTTTTGCTGTTGACGAAGCTCACTGTATTTCTGAGTGGGGTCATGATTTTAGACCCGAGTATCGCCGATTGAAAGAAATGATGAACATCATTGACCCTAAAGTTGCTATTGTTGCTCTTACAGCCACAGCCACACCAAAGGTTCAAAGCGATATTGTAAAAAATCTTGGTTTAAGAGAACCTAACATTTATATTTCTTCTTTCAACAGGGACAACCTTTATTACGAAGTACTACCAAAGATCAATAAAGAGCAAACTATTAAAAGTATAGTTCGTTTCATTTCAGGTAACAATGGAAAAAGCGGTATCATTTATACGCTTAATCGTAAAACAACAGAAGAATTAGCCGAGATACTTGTTGCAAATAAAATAAAAGCAGTTGCCTACCATGCAGGGCTTGATTCAAAAGTTCGTGCAGAAAGGCAAGACATGTTTTTAAAAGAAGATACCCAGGTTATTGTGGCAACTATAGCTTTCGGTATGGGGATTGACAAGCCAGATATTCGTTTTGTAATACACTATAACATTCCTAAAAGTATTGAGAACTACTACCAGGAAACAGGTAGGGCAGGTCGCGATGGAATGGAAGGAAAGTGTATTTTATATTACTCCCACAAAGATGTTGCAAAGCTTGAGCATTTAATGCGCGATAAGCCCTTAAGTGAACGTGAAGTAGGGGCACAGTTGATCAATGAAACGGTTAGTTATGCTGAGAGCAGCGTTTGCCGTCGTAAAATTCTTTTACACTATTTCGGTGAAGGCTGGGACCAGAGCATGTGCGGTGGAAGCGGCGGATGCGACAACTGTAAACATCCAAAAGAAAAAATAGAAGCTAAGGAAAGTGTTCAGAAGGTATTAAAGGTGGTGAAGGCTCTGGAAGAGCGTTTTACTATTGATTATGTTGTAAACATTTTAATGGGTAAAGTAACTCCCCAAAACCAAATGTACCGTCATAATACAATTGATCTTTTTGGTGTGGGCAAAGGAGAAGACCTTCATTTCTGGAACAGCCTTATCAGGCAGATGTTATTAGAAAACCTGCTTGTAAAAGACATTGAAGACTACGGCTTACTTAAGCTTACGCCAACTTCAGAAGCTTTCATTAAGAAGCCTAAAAGCTTCAAGATTGTTTTGAACAATAAATTTGAAGACGCCAACGAGGATGACGAAGAAGAAGCAGCCGCAGCTATAGCAACATCAACAGATGACAAGCTGTTTGAAATGCTGAAAGAAGTTCGCCAGAAGGAAGCTAAGAAAAAGGGTTTACCACCTTTTGTTTTATTTCTCGAAAATTCTTTGCAGGATATGGCCACTTTGTACCCGACAACACTTAAGGAGCTTGAAAAGTGCCAGGGCGTTAGTGTAGGTAAATCTATTAAATACGGTAAGCCTTTCGTCGAACTTATTAGTAAGTATGTTGAGGAAAATGATATTGTGAAGCCTGACGATTTTGTAATGAAGAGCGTGGCTAATAAGAGTAGCAACAAGATTTTCATTATTCAAAATGTTGATAAGAAAATACCGCTTGAAACTATTGCTAAAAATAAAGACCTGAGGTTAGATGCTTTGCTTGAAGAGATGGAAACTATTGTAGCTAGTGGTACAAAATTGAACCTTGGTTACGCCGTTGATGATATGCTTGATGGAGATGAACAAGACGAAATAATAGATTATTTCCGCACTTGCGAAACTTCTTCGTTGCAGGTAGCACAGGAAGAATTAGCTGATGGAGGTTACGAGTGGGAACAGCTAAAAATCATGAGAATAAAGTTTCTGAGCGAGTACGGTAACTAAAAAGCAACAGACAAGAATGTAAAACCCATTGTTAATAGCAATGGGTTTTTTTATTGTAGTACCAGCCTTAGTTTTCTATAGCATCATCGTTGCGTCGCAATCACTTCATCATAAAATCAATGGGCAACTTGTACGTTTTGCTCTAATTGTAATTACTAACAAATCAGCAAAAGGTTTCACTTTGTATGTAACCATGTTTAATGCAGGCATGTGCAACATTCTCCTAATATGGCTGTTACCTTTTTTAGATATTTTAGT
>JAQBNN010000201.1 GCA_028288505.1 Segetibacter sp.
TATTTCTATTATAATTCATGGTCTAACTGCTAGTCGAATTATGCAAAACTTGTCCAGCAGGTTCAGCAAAAAAGGCAAACAGGAGAAAGAAGAAGAGAAAGAGAAGGAAGAAGAGAAAGATGAGGAAAAAGCGCAGTAGTATATTGACTTTTTTAATACCAGCTTTAGTGTTTCATAGCTTCATCGTTGCGTCGCAATCACTTCATCGGCATAACAACTGGCATCGAAAGAGTGACATTACTATCAGCTGACCAACACTTCGAAAAGCTACCATGAAATTACAGCTAGCTTTTTTACAGGGCTTGAGCAACGCAACAATCACCAGCAACACAATGAACAGTTTTGAACGCAGAAAAGCCGGCTTTAAAACCGGCTTTTCTATCTATGTTTTCTACTCTTATTTGATTGTATTAAATACAGCTGTGTTCACTTTTACAGCATACTTCTTTTTCAGTTGTTCCAGCCATCTATCCTCAAGCACTTGCTGGTAGTCGCTTATAACCATTCCACGTGCATCGTCAAAACTACGCTGGTCAGCAGTACTATAAACTTTAATAACGTAGTTAAAAGTCAGACTGCCATCAGTCACATTCTTTACAGGGGCAGTAATAAGGTTTGCAGTAAAGTTTGTACGGTCTACAACGGGTAGTTGTCCCAATTCAAACCGTCCGCTATCTGCAGTTACCTGCGGGTTATAACTACCTGTGATCTCTCTCCAGTTAGCAACATTCACTAAAAGCTTTTTCCGAACTTCTTCCGCAATACCATCGTTAGCAGCAGTTATAATAATAGCATCCGCACTTGGGTTCCAGGTATACTTGCCCTTATTCTTATTATAAAAATCAACAAGGCCGATATTATCAGTATTGGCTTTTGTCCAAATCTTTTTGTCCATCACGCCAAATAACATATTTGCTTCTTTAAACTCCTTCACCTGGTTAGTAAAGTCTTTACTATAGTCTTCGAGGTGAGTTACGTAATACTCGCTCGCCGTCACACTCACATATTGATCCAGCAATGCTTTATTATCCAAGCCCGAAAACTCGTTAGGAGCAGTACGAACTGCTTTGGCAAACTTTGCAAAATCGCCGGCCTTAATATTCAGTTTAGCAAAAGAAAAAAGAACTGTGTTACTGCTTATTCCTTTTACAGGATCAGGTGTTGCTTTTTTCAGCGACGAATCTATAAAAGCAAAAAGATCAGCTTCATTAAATACCGCTCTTTTATACTTTGTAGCAACCAATTGCTTTTTCAGCAGGTTCTTTTTAGCCTGCAACAGCCTTTTATCTTTTTGCAGCCGGTCACGGAAAAAGGCAACAGTTTCAATTTCGGTTGCATTAGTACTAACCGGTCGGGCCTCTATTAATTTAAGTATGTGGTAACCATAAGAGGTAAGAAAAGGCCGTGATATTTCACCCGGCTTTAAAAGGCCGAAGGCTACCTTTTCAAAATCAGGGCTATAAGCGCCCACACCAAACTCAGCTAATTCTCCACCGTTCTGGCTTGTACTAAGATCATTACTGATCTGAGAGGCTAACTCGCTAAAGCTCGCTCCCTTTATAATCAGGTTGTAAACTGAATCCGCCTCCTTTAAACTCGCTGCCTTTTCTCCGTCGCTGCTATTGGTTGGCAAGGCAAAAAGAATCTGTGCCACCTTGCGTGTTCCAATTGGCTTACGTTCTACCATATTTTTAAAAATATGGTAGCCAATACTGGTTCGCACAGGTGCTGAGTAAGAACCCTGCTTAAGACTGTAAGCGTGGTTCTCAAACTCGTAAGGCAAGGTGAAAACTGTAATAAAACCTAAGTCTCCTTTGCTTTGCTTTGCGGCAGCATCAGTTGAAAATTCTTCTGCAACCCTTCCAAATTCTTTACCTTCCTTTAAGGCCTTATAAGCTGACTGTATTTTATTATAAGCCTCTGCTGAATCGGCTTTAGCAGGTACTTCTACAAAAACGTGTGCTAGATGAATGTCCTTCTGGCTGCGGTTAAAAGCCTCTGAAACAAGCTCGCCAATATTCGCTTGTTCGTTAATTATATTGTCGGCAATTTGCTTTTTGAAGTTCTGTAGTTCGTATTGCTGGGTAGGATCGTTTTGCAAACCCTCGTCGTATGCAGCCTGTACTTTTAATTTGAAATTTATGAAGAGTTCCAGGTATTCTTTCAGGGCTTTTTTCCGGTCTGTTGCAGTGCTTGGGTTCTTATTATAGGCTCGTAAGAACTCCTCTTTAGAAACTGCATTTTTACCATAAGTAAAAACAGTTTGAGCCTTTAAAGCTGCAAAAGATCCAACAGCTAAAAGTGCCAGAACAATTTTTTTCATTAATGTTTTTTATTTTGAGGTTGCAGGGTTGCTTTTGATCTTAGCCTGCAGCACATCATCAAATTGCTCTATGCTAAGCATTTTTCCAATGATGCGTTTTTGGCTATCAAGCAAATATAAAGTAGGGGTTTTATAAACATCGTACAGCTGCCTGAAGTTCGCCTGCCCACGTTTTGCTTCCTCGTCTCTCACTGCTTTTGGCTGGTAGATGTGCATCCATTCATTCATCTTATGTTCTACTACAAATTTCTTCCATGCGTCGTTTGCGGCTTCATCTACGTTCACGCCTATTAATTTTACGCCTTGTGCTTTCCACTTAGCCTTGTAAATAGAATCTACTCTCGGTACCGTTTCTTTACAATGCCCGCAGTTAGGATCCCAAAAAGTAATGAAAGTATACGGTGCATTCACCCCATATAGCGAAACTGATTTTCCTGCAGTGTCGAGCATTTGTAACTCTGGTGCTGCTTCCCCAAGTTGGTTAGCCATAAGGCTGTAAGCACGGTCAAAAATATACTGGCGCTGCTTTACGCCAAGCCATGCGGTATCTCCTTTACTGAAGTATTTATCGAAAAGAAACAGGAAAACCTTCTCCTGCCCCATGTACTCGGGGTTAATGAATTTATCAGTAAACTTACCCAACAGGTACTGAAACATTTCACGATTTTCCCTGCTTACCAGCAACATGTAATTAACCTCGGGAATAATAGAATCAGCTTCAGGAACCACATAATATTTAAAGTACTCCTCAAACTTGGGCTCAAAAAAAGGCGTGCGAACAAGCCCCTCGTTGCTCAACTCAACTCCATCCCACCAATGCTGTTTTACAAAACGATAAGGGTAGCTTGAATCAGCCTTTCCTGCTTTGTCAACTGGTACGGCAGGTATCTCAGGCCTTTTCATTGTATGAAAAAATGAAGCAAGCATACTCCCGGGATGTTTAGCGATAATTCCTTCCCTGTAATCCTGCAACACTTTATTTTCTTTCACCCATTCAACTCTCAAACGACTGGAATCTGCAGCAGTTTTTGCTTCGGCTAGCTGCTTTTGCAGCGAACTAAGGGTTGGCGCTTTAGTAGCTAAAAACTTTGTATACGACTGGAACAAAAGGTTTTCTGGGGAACCTGTAATTGTTACACTATTTAAATCAGCAGTATCTGCTTTTATTGAAAAGCGCTGCTCTTTATCCATCAAGAATTCAAACAAGAGCACCCTGCTTGGCGATACGGCGAAGTATATGCCTTGTGGCAATTTCGTCGTCCCTTTAAAAACGCCTTCGCTTTTCTCGTTCACCCATGCCGAATCAGCCAGGTTTTTATATTTGCCAAAATAACAGCCGAGGTAAATCCACTGGTTTTTATACGGACTTATTTTTATTGGTATGTTATACCCTGCAGCCGCCGAAGCAGGTTTTGCAACAACTTCTTTTTTAGCACTCACCGGCCTTGCAACCAGTTTGCCCTTTGTTTGCGCCGAAACAGAAAAGGCGCATATAATTGCAGCGAAGCTGCCAAGTACAATTCTTCTCATTCTTAATAGGTTATTCACGTCTTGTAAAAATATTCATTCTGGTGCAATACCGTTTTTCTGATTTGTTAAGAAAACTGGCTACACATTAAATATTCCTAATACTAAACGCTAAAACTTGGTTGTATGTTACTTGGTTGCCGTGGTAATGTTTTTTATGTACCCCGCGCTGGTACTTCTATTAAGCGTCCGTTGCGTCGCACTCTTGTACCTAGTCTCTTTAAGCTACCCTTCCTAACCCTGCTATCATGCATTTTTTTGAATGAACAAGCATGCCTCTTCGTAACCTCGGAGTGTAAAATTTACCTAACGGCAATGCACCTTAAAAAGAATTAATGCTCGTTATTTTGCAAACGAAAGCTATTTCTTTTTTAATGCTTAGTACTAGTGGTGCCTATTGTTTGTTACTTGCTAAAAAATGTACAAACAGTACAAGAGTGCGACGCCACCAAAGAATCATAGTAGCAATACTGCTGGCAACAAAATCCTCTCTATCCTTTTTAAATGTATACTAATGTTATTCTTTAAGAAAACGAAAGTTTTTGATTGCCTACTTTTGCCGACATGAAACGGAAGAGAGTTGTTTTGCAAAACATAAAAATGGAAAATTATGCTGCAGAAGGGAAGTCGTTGGCAAGGGTGGATGGCAAGGTTATCTTTGTAGAGAATACTATTCCGGGTGATGTAGTGGATGTGCTTTTGCAAAAAAACAAGAAAGACTGGGCAGAAGGAATTGCAATTAATTTTCATGAATACAGCGAGCTGCGGGTAAAACCTTTTTGTATACATTTTGGGGTTTGTGGGGGTTGCCAATGGCAAATGCTTCCGTACGAGCAACAGTTGCAATACAAGCAACAACAGGTTACCGATAATTTAAAGCGAATTGGAAAAGTGGAGCTCCCTGAAATAATGCCGATACTCGGCGCATTGGAAACAACCCGCTACCGCAATAAAATGGAATACACGTTTGCCAACAAACGCTACCTGCTTCCCGAAGAACTAAATGACGAAACGGTAAAGGGCGAAATGAATGTGGCAGGGTTTCATGCCCGTGGTTTTTTTGATAAGGTGGTGCCTATTTTAGAATGTCACCTACAACATGAACCAACTAACAAGATCCGCTTAGCTGTTTTGGAGTACGGCAAAAGAAATGACTTAACCCACCAGGACATAAGGGAGCATACCGGGTTTTTAAGAAACCTATTAATACGCATGGCTACAACTGGCGAGCTTATGGTGAATATCGTTTTAGG
>JAQBNN010000228.1 GCA_028288505.1 Segetibacter sp.
TCTTCATAAATTAAGATTACCTATTTGGCATAGGTGGCGTTTGGTAGCTGCTGGTCCTATTTCAAGCGAAATGAAAGAGTATCTTATGCATACAAACGCTGATGCGATTTGTGGCTCTGCATCTAACTATTATTACATGCAGCTTCCTTTATGGCGTAAGTGTAACTTCTTTTATTTTGGCAGCATTCATTTAAGTGAAGATGAAGGCAAGCCTGTTTTAAATGAAACACAAAGAAAGTGCATACAAGCTTCGACCTTATACCTCGCCAACACACAGTTTGAGAAAAGAAGATTAGTTAAAGCAGGAATTCCTGCGGATAAAATAAAAGTTTTAGGTGTAGGTGTTGAAGAGAAATTTTTTGAAATTACAGCTGAAGAAAAACAAGCTTTTCGAAAGAGCTTATCAATACCTCAGCATGGAATAGTGGTAGGTTATGCAGGCAGAATAGAAAGAACTAAGAGCGTAAAGTTGTTGCTCGAGAGCTTTGCAACAATTGCAGCAACTAACCCAAATGTGTACTTATTAATGGCTGGTTCCGGTAGTGATTACATAAAAGAATTGCAAGACTTTTCGTTACAACTAGGAAAAGAAATAAGCGACAGGATTAAGTGGAAAGCAAATTTTGAAATGAAGGAGAAGGCAGCCATTTTTCACAACATGGATGTGCTTGTTCTGCCGAGTAGCAATGAATCTTTTGGTATCGTTTTTCTTGAAGCATGGATTTGTAAGAAGCCGGTGATTGGGGCGGCAATAGGTGCTGTTCGCGATGTGATAAATGAAAATGAAGACGGCTTGTTAATGGAAATTAATAGTTCGAATAGCCTGACAGAGCAGTTGATAAAACTAATAAATAATAAAGCCTTAAGAACAGCACTTGGAGAGAGCGGTTATAATAAAGTAGTAGCAAATTATACGTGGGACATTATTACTAAACGTTTGAGAGAATATTATCTTAGCAGTGTCAATACATCCAATATCAAATTAACCACCAATGTTTAGAGAAGAATCGTTTTGGATCAAAAATGCGATCCAAAAAATAAAACCAAAATCGGGCGACGACGAAGTGGCCAACATCGGCTCTTCCACCGAGTATTTCAGGAAAGTTATACAACCACACATTCACAACAACATTATTGATTCTCTACAATCGTCCGGCTGGAAGGTGACGAACGTTGATCTTAAACAAGAACCAGGAGTAGATCTTGTTGCTGATGTAACAAAGCCTGGTTTTGCTGTTCCGTTTAAAGACAGGTTTGCCCTAACTATTTGCACCAACCTGTTGGAACACGTTGAAGACATCAACCTCGTTGCAAGAAACCTCATCGAGATTACTCGTTCCGGAGGCTATATTTTGATCACTGTTCCTTTTAAATATAAAATTCATTTAGATCCTATTGACAACGGCTTCAGACCTACGCCGCAACAGATCGTTGACTTGTTTAACGATGTTGCTGAAAACATTTTGGACTCTAAAATTATCTCAATTTCTGATAAAGAATATTACCGCATAAAGCCATCTCGTTTTCCTGTTTGGGGTTACCGCGAAAGACTGGCTTACTACTTTGGCAAGCGGCATAAAACTTCCGGTATTTTATTTTCAATAAAGAAGTAGTGAGGAGGTATAGGTTATAAGTTAAAACTCAAGGATCCGTATTGCTACTTAAAACTTACAACTTCTTACTTACAACTTTCTTTGTTGCCCGCTTCAGCCTTTCATAGCATCATCGTTGTGTCACTCACTTGTACGTTTGATTCTTTATTCAGCAACCTTTTTACATTTTTAATTTTGCATTTGCACCGTGTGTGGTATAGTAGGCATATTTAGTTATAAGAATAATGTAGATAAGTACAGGCCATTTATAAATTGGTCGTTAAAATCTATGCACCACCGTGGCCCCGATTCAAATGGAGTGTGGAGCAATGATAAAAATTACCTTGCCGGTTTTGTTCGCCTCTCTATTCGTGATCTTAGCGAGAATGGAAGCCAGCCAATGCTTTCTTCATGCAATAGTTATGCACTCTCTTTTAATGGAGAGATGTACAACACGCACCTATTTAAGCTAAGACTCGAAAAGGAAGGAGTGCAGTTTCGCTCAACCACTGATACTGAAGTTTTACTGTACGGTCTTATACATTGGGGCGTAGAATATGTCCTTCAAAACTTTGACGGCATATTTGCTTTTGCTTTTTACAATGCTAATAAAAATGAACTGCTTTTAGCCAGAGACAGAACAGGTATAAAGCCGCTCTATATTGGGCATAGTAATGAGGGTATCATTTATAGTTCTCAATACGATCACATCATCAACCATGAATACTGTAAAAGCAATGCGCTTAATACAGGTGCTTTAGGTGCGTATCTTTCGCTCGGTTACGTTCCTGAGAATGCGGGCATTGTTGGTAATACTTTCATGTTGCCGCACGGTTATTATGCAAAAGTTACTCCTACTGGCTATACTTGTAGCAGGTTTTATTGTTACCCTCTGCACCAGCAAAACAGTTCTTCAGTCTCAACATTAGAAGAGGTAATTCAGCGCAATGTTGAAGCACAAATGGTAAGCGATGTACCCGTCGGTACTTTTATGTCGGGAGGAGTGGATAGTCCTTTAGTTTCTTATTATGCTAATAAACATGCCGGCATTCAATCTTTTACAATTGGGGTGAATGATACGACAATGGATGAAAGTAAAGCAGCTGCTGAGTATGCTTTTATTTTCAACACCCGGCATCAATGCAAGGTTATTACCGAAAAAGATTTGCTAAATAGCATCCAGCAAAACACAAAAGCATTCACTGAACCCTTTGCAGATTTTTCTTCCATCCCGACGCTTGTTTTATCAGGCTTTGCCAGAGAAAAAGTTACCGTAGCATTAAGTGGAGATGGCGGAGATGAATTATTTTGGGGCTACCCGCGAAACCTAAGAATGCAACAGGAAGGTTTGGTATTCAAGCACAACAAACTAGTAAGGCTTTTAAACTTTGGCAAAGAAAAAATAACGGGCAGCAAGCGAATAACAAGAAGAAGACATCTACAGGTTAATGATTTTCCTGCTTATTATTACAGGTCTCTTTTTATAACCGGTGCCGAACATTGGTTGCCCGAGTTGTTCGAAAGTAAGATCGAAGACGCATTCTTTCTATCAGAATTATACAAGGAAAAAGGGTCTTTAAAAGTTGATGCAGATAGCTTAATGCAAGTATTGCGTAAACTTGAATTTGATATTCATCTTCAGCGTATATTATTAAAAGTGGACCGGGCCAGTATGTACCACAGCCTTGAGGTTAGAGTTCCCTTGCTTAGTAATGAGATGGTTGATTACAGTACAACGGTCAATAGCAAGCAGTGCATACAACATGGGCAGGGGAAGTATAATTTAAAAGAACTGCTTATAAGCAAATCAAATAAAGCTTTAGTGCTGCAACCAAAAAAGGGTTTTGTTATTCCTATAGGCACGTGGATGAGAACTGAACTTAGAAAGGACGTAGAAGAAAAGTTATTCAATATGCCTCGAGAACTCTCAACACTATTTAACCAAAAAGAATTGTACGAAGTTGTGAATCAGCACATGAGTAATAAGCAGGATTGGGGCTGGTTGCTATGGTCGATCTATTCTTTGATTAACTGGCACCAACAACATAGAAATGCAGGTTAAACCATTAAATATTTGTCTTGTTACAAACGAGTTTCCAGGACTAACAGAAACCTTTATTACAACGAAGGCTTTGGAGCTTAGTAAGAGAGGTCACCACATTACTGTAATTAAAAACCAGGATAACAAAGGTGCTATTAATAGCTCTCACGTAAAGCAGGTTAAGGATGCGGGTATAGAAGTTATTTCCTTTAATAACCTTCAATCAAAGAGGGCTTTATTAAAAGCGCTGACATCAAAGCCAACAATGTTCTTCACGTCTTTTTCTTTGTCACCCAACAGCTTTAAGAAGAAGTTTAAAAGCCAGTTACAAAAGCAGCTCTTGCAAAATAAGCACTACGATATTATTCATTTTGAATTTTCGGGCCTTGGCATTGTGTACAGTTCTGTCTTTAAAAGCATCGATTCTAAACTGGTGGTTAGTTGCAGGGGAACCGCCGAAAAGGTAAAGCCGATAACAGAACCTCATCGTAAAGTACAATTACAGCAATTGTTTGCAAAGGTTGATGCTATCCATTGTGTGTCTGTTGACATGGCTAACACCATTAAGCCGTTCACTAATAAAAGTCAAAACATTTTTGTAAACCGTCCTTCTGTCGATCCAGCTATTTTCAATAGGACAAAACCTTATTCAAATGCGAATGGCACTCTTCAACTCTTAACAATAGGAAGGTTTACATTTCAAAAAGGTTACTTGATTGGGCTACTTGCTTTGAAGCAATTGAAAGAACTGCATGTAGACTTTAAATGGAAGATAGTAGGAGATGGCCCTCTCAAAGAAGAGTTATTGTATCACATCAATGCGCTTGGATTAGAGGATTGCGTAGAGTTAGTTGGAAAGAAAAATCGAGATGAGATATTGGAGCTTTATAATAACGTAGATGTATTCCTGCTTCCAAGTGTATACGAAGGAATAGCCAACGTATGCCTTGAAGCTATGAGTATGAAACTGCCCGTTGTATCAACAAAAAGTGGAGGAATGGAAGAAGTAATTATTCATGGAGAAAACGGGCTTTTATGTGAAGTTTATAATGTTGAATCAATTGCTAATAATATAAAACTTATAGAAAAGAACTTTGAATTAAGAAAGCAGTTGGGCACTAGTGCACGCAAAACAATTTTAGAAAGATTTACAATAGAAAGGCAGGCAGATGTTTTTGAAGAACAGTATGCAAGATTAGTAAACAGGTAGATGGTGCAATTCTCTTTTATAAAATACACGCAGCCAGGGTGGTTATTTAATTTACAACCTTCAAAAGAAATTTCTTTTTCTTCTTGTTATTATCATCCTGATTTTTTGCCGTTAGAAAAGCAAATTAGCATTGAAGCCGATACAGCTTTTGAAACTCAAACAGCTCAATTTGCCGATATTGGTTATCGTGCCTGGAACAAAGGACTGCTAAGTTGGTGTGATACTTCAATTAAAGAAAAGGTGAAGCAAATGCCGCCACCATCTCTTAAAGATGAATACACTTTTATCTATAAATATTGGGGAAAGCCGTGGGCTACTTTCGCCCTACTTCAAAGAGTTGCTTCGTTGCATAATCCTTTTAAAGAAGTAGCGGCTTATTCCAAAGCTTCTTCAAAAAAACGAATTAATCCTTTTGCTGATCCTTTTCAGCGGCCCGATTATACAACGTTCAATTCTGCTTTAGTTGCGGCATCGCCATCCGTTGCTGTTATCATTCCTACCTTAAACAGGTACAAATATTTGCACGATGTATTAAAGGATCTGGAGCAGCAGGATTATAAAAATTTCGAAGTGATTGTAGTGGATCAATCAGTTCCTTTCAACCAGGATTTTTATAACAACTACGACCTTAAGTTGAACGTCATTCATCAAAAAGAAAAGCTGTTATGGACCGCCAGGAACAATGCAATAAAAGCAACTAACGCAGCATATCTTTTATTCTTCGATGATGATTCACGAGTAGAACCTAATTGGATCAGCGAGCATCTTAAGTGTCTTGATTATTTCAATTGTGACATTTCGGCTGGTGTTTCTTTAGCAAAGGTTGGAATGAAGATTTCGCAAAGCTATAATTACTTCCGTTGGGCCGACCAGTTTGATAGTGGCAATGCAATGGTAAAGCGCGACGTGTTTAAAAAGATCGGCTTATTCGACGAGCAATACAACAAGCAACGCATGGGCGATGGCGAGTTCGGCCTTCGTGCATACCTTAATGGTTATCGTTCTGTTTCCAACCCGCTGGCTCCCCGTGTTCACCTGAAAGTTTCAGATGGAGGCCTTCGGGAAATGGGAAGTTGGGATGGTTTCAGGCCGAAGAAATGGTTTGCGCCTAAGCCAATTCCGAGTGTAGTTTTCCTGTATAAAAAATATTACCCGAAGCATTTATACCGGTCGGTTATCATGCTCGGCATATTGCTTTCCAACGTTCATTATCGCAATAAGAACAGCAATAAAATGTTGGCGTTAAGTCTTGCGCTTGCTGTAGTTAAATCGCCACTTTTGTTAATTCAGTTTTTGCGTGCAAGAAGTATTGCAAACAAAATGATTAAGAAAGATGACGGGATAAAGTTGTTGGTGGATTAGTTGATTGGTTGATTAGTTGATCAGTTAGAATAATAAAACGTTTTTGGAGCCAACATTCCTGCTACTATCAACATCGTTGTGTCACTCACTTGTACTTGCAGTAATACTATTGATCGCCTTAACTGTACAACCATCTTTACAAATTAAGAGCTACTTACAGTTAGCAAAGCACAGCTGCCAATGGCACCACCAGTACAAGTGAGTGACACAACGATGCAGAGTAAAGTACAAATGTTCGTCCCCTAAAATCTTCAACATAACTGAACATATTATTGACAAACTCTAAAAGCATATTACTAATCTCTTCTGAATTTCCACCAAACGTTGGGGGCATAGGAAATCATGCTTACAATCTTGCAAAGGCATTGTCAAATGAAGGATACGCTGTTACTGCAATGGCAGATAGCATAGATGTAAATGAAGCTGAGCAAAGGGCTTTTAAACAAGAGCAGTCGTTCACTATTGATTTTATTAACCGTAAAAAGTTCGTGCTTCAAACCTATGTTGAAAGAGTTATAAAAGGGATAAGGCTTTCAGAAAAAGCATCAATAATTATTTGTTCAGGAAAGTTTCCTTTGTGGTTAGCAATTGTGTTAAGACTATTTAATGCCAACAAAAAAATTGTAGCTGTAGTGCACGGAAGCGAGCTTGATATAAAGTCATCGCTGCCGCGTAAGCTTACGTTTTATGCGCTTACTAAGTTCAATGCTATAATCTCTGTTTCCAATTATACGCAGCGGCACCTGCCACAATTACCAACGTCTATCAAACAGTTTGTAATACACAACGGTATTAACCTGCAGGAATTTGTAGCGCAGCCGAACGAACTTTTAAAAGGAGAGCCTGCGCTTATAACGGTTGGAAGCGTAACGCCACGCAAAGGCCAGGAAAATGTGATTAATGCATTGCCTGCAATTAAAGAAACGTTCCCATTGGTAAAGTATCACGTGGTAGGAAAACCTGTGATTAAAGAAAGGTTAGTTGAAAGAAGCCAGGAACTTCAACTAAACGGCACTGTTACTTTTTATGGAGCGGTTGATAGGCAGGAACTTTTAAATAAACTATCGTCAGCAAAAGTAAAGCTGATGCTAAGTAACCATACGGCCGACGGAGATTTTGAGGGGTTCGGAATTGCTGTACTTGAAGCAAATGCTTTTGGTGTGCCGGTAATTGGTAGTATAAACAGCGGAATTGCCGATGCGATTAAAAACTTTGAGACAGGCATTTTGGTTGACCCAAAAAATGAGGAAGAAATAGCAGCGGCTGTAGCAACGATTTTAAAAGATTATTCATCCTATTCTGAGAACGCAAAAGAGTGGGCGAGGCAACATGATTGGAAAATTATCGTTAAGGAGTATGTAGCCGCCCTAGAGGAGTGAATATGAAACTTGGAATAATTTCAGACTGTATACATTATAAAACACCTGATGGAAGAATTGGTACTGAGAACCATATTCTTTTAAGGCAGTTAGAAACTTTGTGCAGTCGTTTTTCTGCCACGCTCATTTGTTGCCCTTTTGCAAAATACGATTCCTCAAAAGTTATTTCGTACTACACTCATCCTGCTATTTCGTTTGAACCAATGCCTTTAGTAGGAGGCGATAATGTAAGTTCTAAACTTAAATTGCTGTCAGTAATTCCAACGTGGTTCAAAGGCTACAGGAAGATTGATAAATTCAGCAACGTTGTTTACCAGCGTTTTCCAAATAACATAAATATTCCTGGCTTCTTTTATTTCTTCTTAAAACGAAAGAACGTGTTTGGTACCTATACCGGTACATGGAAAAAGTATGAAGGAGAATCGTTTTCTTATGCCTTGCAGCGCTGGTTCTTAGCAAAGCATTTTAAAGGACCGGTTTGGGTTTATACTGATAAAAAGACAATTAATCCAAGAGTTCGCCCAGGTTTTAGCCCCTCTTACAGTAAAACTGAGTGGGATGAAGAAATTCAACAAGTTGCAACTCGAATCGAAAGGATTAAAACTCTTGGCTTGCCTACGCTCCGGCTTATAACAGTAGGTACTTTAATAGATTACAAGAACCAGTTAGGGATTTTGGAAGCCTGCGTTTTATTAAAAAGGCAGCAATTTCCTTTTTTACTGAAGATTGTAGGCGATGGACCAATGCGTGGTGAACTCGAAGCTTTTATTAAAGAAAACAATCTTAGTGACGAGGTGGAGTTAACCGGCAAGAAGAACTATAGTCAGCTAAGAGAACTTTATCGCCAAAGTGACTTCGTGGTGCAGGCCCCAAAGTTTGAAGGTTTTGGCAAAGTGCCAATCGAGGGATTTTTTCACGGCGTGATTCCAGTATTAAATAATATTTCGATGGCTCGTTTCATGGCTGGCGACGAGGAAAGGGGATTTTTATTTGACGCCAGCAGTCCTGAAAACATTGCAAATACTTTAATAGAGATAAAAAATAAAATAGCTTTACTGCCACAAATGATAGAAAAAGGCCGCGAATTTGCTAAAGGGCAAACGCTTGATGCATGGGCAGACGAATATTATGGAATCGTATCCAACTACTATAAGACAACCTAGGTTCATTTGGAAACCTAAAAGCATGATGGGCAATTATATTGTTGCCCTTATTATCGGCTTGATGGCGGGCTTAAAGGTGATACCAGTGCCGGTAGTCGCCAGTCTGTATTTATTACTTTCAGCAGTTTGCATTTTTAAATGCTTTCAAGGGGACGTAATGGGCTTTTTTACCATTGTTCCCTTTGTAATGTATACCGAGATATTGATAAGGGGTTTTGCCCGTTGGGTGCCTTATCTCACCCTTCAATATTTGTTTATAATCTGCTTTACTCTTTTAATGATGGTAGGTATAAAACAGAAGGTAAACCATTTTAAAGGCTTCTTCCTGCTGCTGCTGTACATGGTGCTTGAGTTACTTAATAATCTCGCCCCTGATAAAGCTGAAATAGGAAGGTCGATAATGACGAATTCTCTTGCT
>JAQBNN010000237.1 GCA_028288505.1 Segetibacter sp.
TGTAAGCAGGGTTAGCCTACCTAATAAGTTTTCGTTTACAGAAACAAGGTTGTCAAAAATACCTTCATAACTGCGCAGCAAATACTTAATAATGTTATCAAGTTGAGGGTGAGATTTTTCAAACTCATTAAGCGTTTCCTTATCGCATGTAAAACCAATTTTTGAAGGAAGAAAAACCTGCTCATTGAAAGTGAGATGACCTTCTTGTTCTAAAGCTTTCAATGCATTTATTACAAGAAAGATATCAAACTTAAAAAAGCGGACAAAGTCATTCAGGTTAAAGTTGTAATACTCTCCCTCTCCATTACCAACTGCTATCTGCAAATGATTCGCAAGTGCCTGGTAGATTTTTTTTATATCAGCAACAGAAGGAAATTTTACTGCGGGCAACTTTTGCAATTCATCAAAGTCCTGCTTTGAATGCAGCAAAACTGCAAAAGCTCTTTTGCCATCTCTTCCTGCACGGCCTGCCTCCTGGTAATAGTTTTCTAAGTTGTCGGGAATGTCAACGTGAACAACAACTCTTACGTTAGGTTTATCTATTCCCATACCGAAAGCATTTGTACAAACAATAACTCTTGTTCTGTTATTTATCCAGTCTTCCTGTTTCTTACTTCTGTCTTGTTGCAAAAGACCTGCGTGGTAAAAGTCCGTACTAATATTATTCAGTTGCAGCAGGTGAGCAATTTCTTTGGTACCCTTTCTGTTGCGACAGTAAACAATTGCCGTTCCGCCTACCTTGTTTAAAATATCCAACAGCTTATTGATCTTACTTTCCACTTGAAAAACGCTGAAGGATAAATTGGGTTTTTCAAATGGTTGACGAAAAATATTCCTGCCTGCAAACTGGAGTTTATTGCAGATATCCGTTTGCACTTTTGGTGTGGCAGAAGCTGTAAGTGCAAGTAACGGTACGTTTGGAAATTCTTTTCTTATGTTAGCTATACGTAAATAAGGTGGCCTGAAATCATAGCCCCATTGCGAAATACAATGGGCCTCATCAACTGCAATCAAATTGAGATTGAAGGCAGGTAGAAACTCTTTAAATAAATCAGTTTCTAATCTTTCGGGTGAGACATATAGAAACTTGTAAGGACCAAATGCGGCTGCTTTAATTGTTTGTAAAACTTCAAAGTAGGACATTCCACTGTGTATGAACAAAGCCAATATGTTTCGCTTCTTCAGGTTCTCAACCTGGTCCTTCATTAAAGCGATTAGTGGGCTTATAACAATACAAATACCTTCTTGCATAAGAGCTGGCACCTGGAAGCAGATAGACTTTCCACCGCCTGTAGGCAACAACGCAAGTGTATCTTTTTTTGAAAGTATACTGTTTATAATATCTTCCTGTACAGGCCGGAAATTATCGTAACCCCAGTATTGTTTTAATATGTCTTGTGGTGAAGGCAATAGATAGTATTCGTTTAATAAACTTCGTCGCGAGAACCAATATCAACAAGCAAAATATTTCCGTCATTGGTATACCTTAAAATAATTCTTACATCATCATCAATACTGAAAGTCCAGGAGGCTTCAAGAATTCCTTACTACTTATGTACCCTACAGCCTGATGATTAATGTTATTTTTAAAAAGTAGTATTTTAACTAAGTTACCATTTTTAATAAAGTAAATGGTTCAGCTCTTTATTAAATAACCGCTCTTTCATTTTTTATGGGGGCATGTCAGACAAAAGCTGCTTGAAATGATATGGTACAAGTGAGTGACACAACCGGGGCTGCTCGAAGAACCTATGTTGGTTCAAAAATATTTCTTACTTCTCACCTAGTTTTTTCCAGTTTAGCCACATAGAATTTGCAGCTAATACCACATCGCTTAATCCCATTACCAATGCACCTGTTGTTGGTGATAGCATACCAATGGCAGCTACCGGTATGGCAATAATGTTATAAATAAATGCCCAGAATAAATTGCTTTTTATAGTGCCGTAGGTATGTCTTCCAAGTTGCATGGCCAACGGAAGTTTTTCTAAGCCACTATTCATTAAAACAACCGATGCGCTTTGGATGGCTAGCTGTGAAGCTTTACTTAATGAAACGCTGATAGTAGCTTTTGCAAGCGCAGGAGCATCGTTAATCCCATCACCCACCATAACTGTTGGCGCTTTTGACACCAGGGTTTCAATCATCTCCATCTTTTGCTGCGGCGTTTGCTCTGCGTATACTTCGTCAATGCTTAAATCGTCAGCTATTTGTTTGCACTTTGCATAACTATCGCCACTTAACAATATTGTTTTAATGTTCTTTCGCTTGCAATAATTAATTACATCTTTTGCCTCAGGTCGCAACTCGTCGGCAGTATCTATCCATCCAACTATTTCATCGTTCTTCTTAATATATAAGTGGTGGCTTTTATCCTGGATGTTGTCATCAATCTTGGAAGAACCAATTAAGAAGACGTTACCTTCTTTGTCTTCTGCCTTCATTCCAACGCCCTTGATCTCTTCAATCTTCTTCCATTTTATGGCATCATTTCTTTTCCATGCATCTGCTATACTTTGTGCAATAGGATGGTTAGAAAATTTCTCCAGCGAATACACGATCCTCTTAAATTCGTCTTCTTCCAACGCGCTTTTAAAAGTGGTAACTACAAATTTACCATTCGTCAATGTTCCGGTTTTATCGAACACGATCTGGTTGATATTTCTAAACAACTCCATGCTTTTAGTGTCAGTAAAAAGCACTCCCTGTTTTGCCCCACGCCCCAACCCTACAGCGATAGCCGCCGGAGTTGCAAGCCCCATTGCACATGGACATGCAATCACTAACACAGCTATTGATCGCATTAAACTTTCACGAAAGCCTACATCAGCAATAAAATAATTGCCCGCTATAGTAAACACGGCGATAGCCAAAACAACCGGAACAAAAATGGCACTAATTCTATCGGCCATCTTTTGCATGGGCGGCTTATGCCCTTGTGCATGCTTCATCATTTCAACAATGCTGCTCATCACTGTTTCTTTGCCTGTAGCAGTTACATAACATTTAACTGTACCATTTGCAACTACACTTCCACCAATTACAATGTCACCTTGTTTTTTATAAACAGGAACACTCTCGCCAGTTATAATTGCTTCGTTCACTTCAGCTTCACCCGTCAATATTTTTGCGTCCATTGGCACCTGCTCACCTGTTTTTATCAGGATGAGGTCTCCAACTTTAAGAGCCTTGTTTTCAACAGAAAAAACGTTCTCGTTATGCTCATCGTCGTACGCGATCATATTCGCCATTACCTTTTGTTGGCGCGTAAGTTCTTTAATTGTTTTTTGTGTTCTTTCAATCGATAAGTCCTCCAACAGGTTACCTAAAAACACAATAGTTATTATTGAAGCAGCAGTTTCAAAAAAGATCTTTGAGGGATCGTTTGTTATTAAACCGACCACACTATAAATAAACGCAGATGTAGCACCTATAGCTATTAACACATTCATGTTGGGAACACCGGAACGAATACTATTAATTGCACTCTTACCAAAAAAACTCATTCCAACAACATACACTGGTGCGCACAGTGCCAGCTGAACAAAATGGTTTTGCAGAAAATGTATGCCATGAAACCAGTGACCAAGCATTAGTATAATTGTAAAAGGCAGGCAGAAAAAGAACTTTCCTGAAGTAGTTGAAAGAAAGCTTTTCTTAACCTCGTGTCCCACGTTTTCGTCGCTTACAATTTGATATCCTAAAAGCTCAATTCCTTTTTTCGCCTTTTCAACATTACCATTTGCTTGCGTAGTTTCAAACGCAACCTCGCCATTAATAGGGTTCACTTTTATATCGTGCATGCCTTGCTTTTGCAGTACCCTGCTTACGCTTAAGGCGCAATTGCTGCAAGTCATTCCATCTACTTTCCAGTTTATTTTTTCCATAACATCATTCACTTCTTTCTATTGCAAAATTACCAATCCTATAAAGGAGCCGTACGTCTTTTAACTTATATCTTTAATACAATGTTGCATTATTGGCATCCATTTTTTTAAAGAGTACGTAGTATTTTTTTACATCAACAGATGTTTTTCATAGCATCATCGTTGTGTCACTCACTTGTACTTTTAGTTCTATAAGCATCTATCTAGTTATTATACTTCTGGCATCTTCAGATCTAAATGCGTGCTTTTGCATTACCGGATTAATATCATTTATCATAGGTTTGCAACATGAAAATTTCGTTTACTCTTGCACTAATTGAAGAAGCTGCCGCCAAAGTTCTATCTGCAGCGAAGGATAAAAAAGTGTGGGCTTTCCATGCAGAAATGGGATCGGGAAAAACAACTTTTATCCATGCGCTTTGTAACGTGTTGCAGGTTACTTCAACTGTTGGCAGCCCCACTTATTCCATCATTAACGAATATGTGAGTGCGACAGTTGGCACCATCTACCACATGGATTGGTACCGCTTGCAGGATGAAGAAGAAGCGTTGCAGGCAGGTGTAGAAGATGCACTACTAAGCGGGCAATTATGCTTTGTTGAATGGCCTGAAAAAGCAGGAGGTTTGCTTCCGGACGATAGCCTTCATCTATATATTAAATTGTTAGATGAAGAAACAAGAATGATTCAATGCTCACTTTAGATTTTTGTATAGTCGAGGATAATAAAGCAGCTTAATCTTTCCTAAGAAGCCTTCGTAATCCACAAGAAAAGATGCAACACCAACTACAAGTACAAGTGAGTGACACAACGATGTTGCTATGAAAAACTTCTGCTCGTCAACTTAATAAAAAAGTGAAAATTTCTCATGTGTCATTTGTAGTTAACCTCAACCTGATTTCTCCTTAAAACGTCTTAGCTTTAACCCTCGTAAAAATGAACGCTACCGTCAGTCATGTTGAGTAGTAAGTATAAATTTTAATTGTGAAGCTTCATGTCATCTTTCAAGCCACTGGTTAGTTCTTCATTTTCTTATGAAACCCTCGAAGAAACCCTTGATGTAAAACCAAAGGGTAAACGATTGCATATTGGCATTCCTAAAGAAATTGCATTCCAGGAAAACCGGATAGCGCTAACGCCGGAAGGGGTAAGCGTGCTTGTGAACAACGGCCACGAGGTGGTGATGGAAACCAAGGCGGCGGATGGTAGCAAATACACTGACAAAGATTACAGCGAAGCAGGCGCCCAGATTTTATACGATAAGCGGGAAGTTTTTAAAGCGCCAATACTTGTAAAAAGCGCTCCGGTGGTAGACGAAGATCTGCCCATGCTTCAAATGAACCAGACCATTGTGTCTCCCATTCATCTATCAGCAATGAGAACTGATTTGCTGCAAAGTATGATGGCCAAAAAGATAACAGCGCTAAGTTTTGAGAACCTGAAAGATGATAGTGGTACATACCCAATTGTTCGCAGCATGAGTGAAATTGCGGGTGGTGCAATTATGCTTATAGCCGGCCAATACCTTGGCAGTACCAATAGCGGAAAGGGTGTTTTGCTGGGTGGCATCAGCGGCATTCCGCCAACTAAGGTTATTATTATTGGTGCAGGTGTTGTTGGTGAAGTAGCCACACGTACGGCCCTTGCTTTAGGTGCATCAGTAAAGGTCTTTGATAATAATGTTTATCGACTTAAGCGCTTGCAGAATAACCTTGGCGTTAGGGTGTGGACGAGTGTGATAGAGCCAAAAATTCTGGCGAAACAATTGAAGACATGCGAGGTAGCAGTAGGTGCAATCAGCAACGAATTTGGTCGCACACCGATTGTTGTAACCGAACAAATGGTTATGGCTATGCGTCCAGGAAGCGTAATTATAGATGTAAGTATTGACCGTGGTGGATGCTTTGAAACCAGCGAAATAACCACGCACCAAAGGCCCACTTTTACAAAGCACGATGTAATTCATTACTGCGTTCCAAATATTGCCAGCGGCTTTGCTCGTACGGCCAGCCAGGCTATCAGCAACGTACTAATGCCGTTGTTGCTCGATGTAAGTGAGAATGGCGGCTTCGAAGAAATGGTGTGGCACAACTTTAACCTTCGCGAAGGAATTTATATGTACAAAGGCCACCTTACTAATTTTTACTTAAGCCAGCGCTTCGATTTAAAATACACCGATTTGAATTTATTGATAGCAAGCAGGCGGTAAGAGTTGAGTTGCCGTACATTTATTTTTTGCAGATTACATTTTTCATTTTGCATTAAAGTACCTGCACCGGTTTTCATAGCATCATCGTTGCGTCGCAATCACTTCATCGGCATATCAGCAGACATCGCCAGCTTCCATTGCTAAAACCTTTATAAAATAAGAAAGCCTGCCAATTCAACATTGTCAGGCTTTTCATTAACTCTTTAAACTGTTTACTTAGCTACATCAATCTTCACCTTCTTATTCTTGATCTTTTCGTCCTTGATTAACTGAAGTGTATTAGGAACTTTCGATTTTCTAACTGCCACAAAAGAGAAGAAGTCTTTTACTTCGATTAGCCCAATATCTTCTTGTTTCAATTGTGCTTTGTTGCTTAGGAAGCCTACCACGTCTACCTTGTTAACTTTGTCTTTCTTACCTGCACCAATAAATAGGGTCGTCCACTTAGGCTTTTCCGGAACTTCACCAACTTCGGGTAATTCCATTCTTTCGACTTCCGGATTTATGTATGCAGGTAATTTTTCCTCAGGGTTTAAAATCAGGATAGCGGTACCACTGGCATCCATTCTCGCTGTTCTACCATTGCGATGGGTAAATATTTCTTCTGAGCCGGGCAGGTGGTAGTGGATAATGTAACGGATGTTTGGAATATCCAAACCTCTTGAAGCAAGATCTGTCGTTACAAGAAAGTTTACACTTCCATTCCTGAATTTTGCTAACGCAACTTCCCGGTCGCGCTGCTCCATGGCACCGTGGTAAAAAGTATTTGTAATGCCTTTATCGCTCAACATTGCACTGGTTCTTTCAACAGACTCGCGGTGGTTGCAAAATATTATTGTCGACCTGTTGCCAAAGGAGCAGATCAATTTGAAAAGTGTTTTTAATTTATCGTTCTCGTTACTCTCGATCACCTTTATTTCAAGCGCGTTCGAGTTATCGCTTTCTTCAGGTAAAAAGTTTAGTGTTACCGGTTCTTTCAATCCTAAAAATCCAGGGATCTCTACTGCTTGGGTGGCTGATGTAAGTATCCTCTTCTTAATAGATGGAAGGGAGCCAATAATAAAAGTCATCTCTTCTGTAAAACCCAGTTCCAGAGATTTATCAAACTCATCTAATACCAGTGTTTGAATAGTATCTGTAGTTATATTACCACGGCGAATATGATCTGCAAGCCGGCCTGCTGTTCCTATAATAAGGGCAGGCGGTTCTACCAGGTTGTTTTCCTCTATTTCTCTTTTATGGCCACCATAGCAACACGTTACTTTAAAAGACGTAACCATGCTTCTGAAAACCTGTTCAATTTGTAAAGCCAGCTCACGACTCGGCACTACTATTAGGGCTTGTGTTTTCTTATTGCTCTCATCTAGTAATTGTACAATTGGCAATAAAAAAGCTAAAGTTTTACCTGAACCTGTAGCTGAAAGTATTATAACGTCATCATTCTTTTGAGTAGCTTCAAGAGAAGCTAGCTGCATTTCATTCAGTGCGGCTATTTTTAAGTTAGCCAGGATTGTATCCACTGAAAATTTATTCTGTTCCATTGCGCGAAAGTACGAAAGTTTACGGGGGTGTTTTTTTTAGGACACAAGGATAACAAGGAATTGGAGAATAAGGAGCAAAAAGTACAAGAGTGCGACGCAAGAATGTTTAATAAAGGACAAATGCTCGAAACAAAAATTAAAAAAAATTATTTGTAATCCATAATAGAGATTACGTTTTGGCAAAACGAGTATTCGCTAACATCGTTGCTGCTAACAATAATGGTTTTGCCCTTGCAGAAGGTATTAATAAGACGGTGATACAAATCGAAACCGGTAGAATCTAAATTAGTGCAAGGTTCATCAAGCAAGAGGAGGGGACTGTTTGAGAAGATGGCCTGAGCTAACTTTATTCGCTGCTTCATGCCGGAGGAAAAATAGCGTATTTGCTTATCAGCTGCTTTTTCGAGACCAACAACTGAAATAATTTCTTTGATAGTAAGGCCGCTCAAAAGAGGTTTAAACTGCTGGTGGAAAGTCAGAAATTCAACAGCGGTCATTTCTTCAATTACATCCAGGTAAGGAGCTGCAATGGCGAGGTGAGCATAAACAGCATCAACGTCGATTTTTTTGTTTCCAAGCTCCCAGGAAATCGTGCCTTCGCTATGGGCCATACTGCCGCTAATAACCTGGAGTAAAGTGCTTTTGCCACTTCCGTTCGAGCCTGTTATGGCGTAAGAAATTCCGGGAGAGAATTCATAACTCATCCTTCTGAAGATCCAGTCACGATTAAAACGTTTCCCGGTATCAGAAAATATTATCCTCATTATTAGATTGAGAAGGACGCTTAATGATACCTGTTTTGGAGCTCTTGATAAAGTCTAAAATTGAATCTCTTTCGGGGCTGACAGAGAAAGTGCTTTCAATTTTTTCGATCGCCGTTGAGGTCGTATTTTTTTCTACAAAAAGAACCCGGTAAATATTGCTGATCTCGGTGATCTTCTCGGCGCTATAATTATTTCTTTGAAGTCCTACGGAATTGATGCCGGCAAAGCTCATTGGCTCTCTTGCTGCTTTCACAAAAGGAGGTACATCTTTACGAACAACGGTGTTGCCAGCGATGTAGGTAAAAGCACCAATTCTTGTAAACTGAACTGCACCACTTAGGCCACTAAGAATGGCGTGGTCGCCAACTTCAACATGACCTGCAAGCTGAACAGCATTGGCAATTATTACATTGTTGCCGATAATACAATCGTGTGCGATATGAGCATATGCCATCAACAGACAATTTCTTCCTACCACAGTTCTCCACTTGTCTTTGGTACCACGGTTGATGGTTACACATTCCCTGACGGTACTGCCATCACCAACTTCAGCAGTTGTTTTTTCTCCAACAAACTTCAAATCTTGTGGAACTGCGCCTATGATAGCGCCAGGGTAAACGGTGCAGTTCTTACCAATAATAGAACCTTCCATTATTACTGCATGCGACATTATATGTGTACCATCGCCAATTGTAACCTCGCCTTGTATTACGGCAAATGCATCAATTGTAACATTTTCACCTATCTGGGCATTGGGATGTATATGGGCAAGCGGGCTGATCATGCTTCTGCTTTAGGTCTTTTTACAATTTGTGCCGTTAAAATTGCTTCCGTTACTATCTTTTCTCCCACGAATATTGTTCCCTTCATTTCGCAAATGCCCCTTCTAATCGGGTGCATTAGCTCCATCTTCAAGATCATTGTATCTCCTGGAACTACTTTCGCCTTAAATTTACAATTATCTATTTTCAAGAAGTATGTATCGTACTTGTCGTCGGTATTTTTTGGTATAGCAAGAAGGCCACCTGTTTGGGCTAAAGCTTCTACCTGTAAAACGCCGGGGAAAACAGTATTACCTGGAAAATGACCCTGGAAAAAAGGTTCGTTGTAGGTAACGTTTTTAATAGCTATAATTACGGTGTCTGTCATTTCTAACACTCTATCTACTAATAGAAAGGGGTAGCGGTGCGGTAGCACCTGTTCAATAGCTTGAATATCTAAAACTGGTGTAGCGTTAAAATCAATTTTAGGCACATCTTTTTTGAACTTGTTTTTTTTGATGTGTTCCTTAATTTTTTTAGCAAACTTAACGTTGCTCGAGTGGCCCGGCCGGTTAGCTATAATATGCGCTTTAAAAGGAAAACCTACTAACGCAAGATCGCCAATAACATCAAGCAATTTATGGCGGGCAGGCTCGTTGGGAAAACGAAGCTCGAGGTTGTTTAGAATGCCGGCGGCATTTATCTCAACATCCTGCTTGTGAAATACTTTTGAAATTCTATCTACCTGCTCTTTGGTAACAGGTTTGTCTACCACCACAATCGCATTGTTTATATCGCCACCTTTTATAAGGTTTCTATCTATTAAAAACTCAAGTTCGTGGAAGAAACAAAAGGTGCGACAAGGGGCGATCTGGCTACTGAACTCACTAATGTCAGTTAAAGAAGCGTGTTGGGTGCCAAGCACCGGGCTATTAAAATCAATTAAAGTATTTATGCGGTATTCATGATAAGGCAGGGCCACCATTTCCACCTTCTTTTCTTCATCAACAAAAGTGATGTTATGATCGAGGGTGTAATAAATTTTTTGGGCGGTTTGTTGTTCTACCCCGGTTTTTTCGAGGGCTTCAAAAAACGGCTGAGCGCTTCCATCTAAAATAGGGACTTCTTCTCCATCAATTTCAATCACTACATTGTCAACCTGCATGCCTACCAATGCTGCCATCAGGTGTTCAATGGTACTCACCCTTGCTCCGTTTGCTTCAAGGGTGGTGCTGCGGTTTGTTTCAACTACATTATCTACATCTGCTTTTACTACAGGGCGGCCAGGAAGATCGACCCTTTGAAAACTGATTCCTGTGTTACCAGGGGCAGGTTTAATGCAGATATTGACAGATTGGCCGGTATGAATACCTGCACCAGAAATGCAGATCTCATTTTTTATGGTATGCTGAAAGAAGACTCCATTACTATTCATAAGCGCCTTAAAGGGCACGAAAGTATGAAAACTATCGGATTTTATTTTGAAAGTTGCACTTTGGCGAACATTTGAAAAGGCAGGAATTCTCTTTTGTTATCGTACAGTAGTATTTATAGCAACATCGTTGTGTTACTCACTTGTACAGTTAGTTCTGTGGGCAACAAAGTGGCAAAATGTGGCTAGTTTAGTAATGAAACAATAGTACAAGATTGCGACGCAACAATGTTTAATAGTAGTAATATGTTTGAGACAAAATAAAAGAAGCTTTGAAATTTTGGGGATGAAACGGCTAACAGGTGAGTACCTATTAATTTATAAATTCATATTCACTCTTTCTTCCATTAGTTGCTTTACAAGGTTTTCCAATTCGGTAATTCTTTTTTCCATTTCCGGCAAATTACGGGTAAGCGCCTGGCTACGTAAAGCGCTTGAGTAATCGTAAGCGGGAGAGCCTGTAACGGCAGAGCGCGGAATTTTAATTGATTTACTTACGCCACTTTGTGCATTTATCTTGCTGCCATCAGAAATTAGTATGTGGCCAACAACACCTGCCTGGCCACCAATCATTACATTGTTGCCAATTTTTGTGCTGCCGCTAACGCCTGCCTGCGCTGCAATAACAGTGTTGTGTCCTACCTCAACATTATGTGCGATCTGAATTAAATTATCAAGCTTGGCTCCGGCTTTAATAATGGTAGAACCAATAGTTGCCCGGTCTATGGTTGCATTAGAACCTATTTCTACGTTGTCTTCAATAATCACGTTTCCTATCTGGGGCACTTTTTTAAATGAACCGTCAACCTGGGGAGCAAAGCCAAATCCATCGCCACCAATTACAGTTCCTGCATGGATGGTAACATTTTTTCCAATTATGCAATCGTGGTAAACCTTTACGCCGGGATGAAGCAAAGTATTATCACCGATCTTTACATTGTTACCAATAAAAACGCCAGGAAAAATTTTCACGTTATCACCCAGTTCGCTTCCCTCGCCAATGTAGGCAAAGGCGCCAATAAAAACGTTTTCTCCTTTTTTTACAGAGGCCGGCACGAAAGCAGGCTCTTGTATTCCGTTTAATTGTTGTGTCTTTAGTTGTTGGTAAGTATTAAGTAAACTGGCGAAAGCGCTGTAGGGGTCGGCGACACGAATAAGTGCTCCCTCAACTGGTTGCTTTAATTCGAGTTTGTCGTTTACAATTATTACTGAGGCCTGGGTGGTATAAAGGTGTTCTTCGTATTTTGGGTTAGCCAAAAATGCCAGTTGTCCTTTTTGTGCTTCTTCAATTCTTCCAAAACCGCTTACCGTGTTGTCAGGATTGCCTTCTATTGTACCGTTTATTAATTGCGCTATCTGGTGTGCGGAAAATGTCATGATTAAGGTTTTGGCGTGCAATTATTTTGATTGCCTGCTATTATTCGCGTTAAAGGCTATTCATAAAAACAAATGTAAAATTTTTTTATAGGGCTGGCGAGGCTTTTATGAATTAGAGCGTTATCTACTTGTGAAATATCTCTTACCTGGCCATCCTTAAATAAAATATTTATCCTTTCATCATTCGTTTTATACATAGTATTTACTGCCTCTCCAGAAAAAACAAGGTAGTTTCCTTCTTCTTTTGAAATGTCTAGCTTTTGACAAACCTCGTCCAGCTTTTGTTGCATGAAAATTTTATCAAAAGGTTCTGCCTGCAGTTTAATCTTTAATAAATTTCTATCTAAAATGTTTATGCAAAGTAAGCTTAACACTTTATCTGGATGACGGCTCCAGAATTTTAATGCGTGTATTACATCAAAATCGTCCAGCTTACAAAATTGTTCAATGGTTTCTTTAGTTAGTTCTGAAGCACCCTCGAGCAGGAAATAATCTAAAGAAGTTTCTGTAGTTAAGGTTTTATCTCCCGCTGTATAAAGTGCTCTAACTCTCGCTACAATATTTAATAACATTTTTTCGGCAATAAGCACCGTTTTGTGCAAGTATACCTGCCAATACATCAGCCGTCGCGAAACAAGGAATTTCTCAATGCTGTAAATCCCTTTTTCTTCTACCATCAATTCGCCGGTATGCACCACCAACATTTTAAGTATGCGGTCGTAACCTATTACCCCTTCGCTTACACCTGTAAAAAAACTATCCCTTGTCAGGTAATCCATCCGGTCAACATCTAATTGTCCGGAGATTAATTGGTGCAGGTATTTTTTAGGATATTGATTGGTAAAGATATCAATGGCCAT
The DNA here is from genome assembly GCA_028288505.1 of Segetibacter sp. GTDB lineage: Bacteria > Bacteroidota > Bacteroidia > Chitinophagales > Chitinophagaceae > Segetibacter. The sequence continues at coordinate 12,831 of JAQBNN010000237.1, forward strand.
CTGCAGCTCGCCGCCAAATTCTTCATTCATCAACTGCATGATCTTTAAACCAATAGTTTCGTGGTGTGTACCTGGAATTAAATTATTTTCTAAAGCATGACTAAAAGGCCCGTGACCAATATCGTGCAGCAGGATAGCTACTTTAGCTGCAGTCTCTTCTTCCGCACTAATCTCTACCCCTTTATTGCATAATTCTTTAATGGCGTTTCCTATTAAATGGTATGCTCCTAACGAATGGTGGAGCCTCGTATGAACCGCACCTGGGTAAACCAAATGCGCCAGAGCCATCTGGTAAATTCTTCTAAGCCTTTGATAATAGGGATGGCTGATGATCTTAAAAACAAGCGGATCACTTATAGTAATAAAACCATGCACGGGATCATTTATAATTTTTCTAGTGTTTACCGCCATGGAGAGAAATGCTTGTTAAATTTAGTTTTTGATGCAGCAAATGTACAGTGGGCATTTGTAAAAGGGTAAATTTGAAATATTTAGCAACAAATACTAACAGCATGGCGCCAGCAAAAATTTTATGGGTCGACGATGAAATAGAAAGTTTACAAAGCCAGAAAATATTTTTAGAAAACAAAGGTTACGAGGTGCAAACCCTCACTAACGGATTTGATGCTATTGAATATTTGAAAGAGAATTTGGTTGATGTAGTATTGATGGACGAAAGCATGCCCGGTCTTACAGGTCTTGAAACACTTGCACAGATAAAAGAAATTAATAGGCAGATTCCGGTTGTTCTTATTACAAAGAATGAAACCGAAAATATAATGGATGACGCAATCGGGAGCGAGATTGCTGATTACCTGATTAAACCTGTTAACCCTAACCAGGTTTGGCTTAGCTTAAAAAAGATTATTGACAACCGCCGACTAGTTGCTGAGAAAACAACCACAGCTTACCAGCAACAATTCAGGCATCTTTTTACGGCTTTAAGCGATAACCCAAACTTCAACGACTGGATGGACATCTACAAGAAGCTTGTTTATTGGGAGCTTGAGATGGAGAAAAGTGATAGTCCTGAGATGCAGGAAATTTTGCAAAGTCAAAAGCAGGAAGCCAATACCGAGTTTTTTAAATTCATTAGCAGGAACTATACAAGTTGGCTGGATCCTAAGAACGATGCTCCTATAATGAGCCACAATTTGATGCAGTATAAAGTGTTGCCGCATGTTGAGAAGGGAACACCAACATTCTTTGTACTAATAGACAACCTTCGGTTTGACCAATGGCGAGCTATTCAACCTTTATTTGCTGAGAATTTTAGGGTTGTTGAAGAGGAAACTTTTTATAGCATTTTACCTACTGCCACTCAGTATTGCCGTAACTCCATATTTAGTGGTTTACTTCCCATTGAAATTGAAAAGCACTTCCCCGTAGAATGGAAGAACGATGATGAGCAAGGCGGTAAGAACCTGTACGAGGAAACTTTTTTCAAGGGATTGCTTAAGCGGTTGCGCAAGGATAACATAAAGTACAGCTACACTAAAGTGGTAAACAACCAGGATGGGCAGCACCTTGTCAACAACATGCACAACCTGTTGGGCAACGACCTGAATATTATTATTTACAACTTCGTGGACATGCTAAGTCATGCACGCACCGAGATGGAAGTGCTGAAAGAATTAGCCGGCGATGAAATAAGTTACCGCAGTATTACTAAGAGTTGGTTCGAGCACTCTCCACTAAACCAGGCGCTAAAAAAGATTGCTGACAAAAAAGTGAACCTGATTTTAGCTACCGACCACGGAACAGTAAAAGTAAAAACACCAAACAAGGTTATTGGCGATAAGCAAACGACCACCAACCTTCGTTATAAGCATGGTCGTAATTTAAATTACGAACCAAAGGATGTACTGGCGTTTAAAGATCCGCGGCAGGCCGGTTTGCCCGTTCCTAATGTGAATTCATCTTTCATTTTTGCTAAGGAAGACGGTTTTCTGTGCTACCCAAATAACTACAATCACTTCGTAAATTATTATAGAAACACCTTCCAACACGGTGGCGTAAGTATGGAGGAAATGATTGTGCCGCTGATTAAAATGGTAAGCAAGGTTAGCTAAGCAAAAGCTGTTAATTGCAGAAGTGACTACGAAAGTACAAGAGTGCGACGCAACGAGTGATGCTATTAGTTGTAAAGCTGGCTTCAAAAAAATCTCCTTAAAGCCTTTTATGTGGCGAGAAGGATTTTGTTACCAGCGTTAGTAACTACCGCAGCTTTTCTTGCGTCGCACTCTTGTACTTTTTGAGCTTTCCTCTACGACTCTCCCAATTTTAGCGCTTTTATTAACAACAAGTGGATAATAAAAAGAACCTCTACGGGTAGCTAAATGCTGCCTACCGTAGCTTTGCATTATGAAGAACAACCCATCAACTTTAAATAAACTGGAAAAGATCCTAAGCGAATCGGACTACGTGATCCGCTACGAAAGGGGTAATTTCCAAAGCGGCTATTGCGTGTTGGAAGCCAAAAAAGTGGTTGTACTAAATAAGTTTTTAAACGTAGAAGGTAAAATAAACACGCTCATCGAAATTATTCCACAATTATCTATCACCTACGATCAACTTACGCACGAAGGCCAGAAGCTGTACGACGAGATAATGAAAAACTCTGTAGCCGAGGAAGAAAACCCTTAATTGACTAGCCGCACCCTTATTTTGTTTTGTTTTTGCTGTAGGTTTGTAAGGTGACATGTCCGCCTTTAAATATAACTTTTTTAGGAACAGGTACCAGCACCGGCGTGCCAATGATAGGATGCAAATGCGAAGTTTGTACATCCACGAATCCTAAAGACACTCGCCTTAGAAGTAGTATAATAGTTGAATCTTCTACCACACGAATTATAGTTGACGCTACCCCCGATTTCAGGTACCAAATGCTGCGCGAAAAAATCAGCGAAATAGATGCAGTACTCGTTACCCATCCGCATAAAGATCATATAGCTGGTATTGATGATACACGGCCCTTCCAGTTTCTGCAGCAACGTCCTACAGATGTTTATGGTAGCAAGATGTCGTTAGACGGAGTGAAGAAGGAAATTCCTTACGCCTTTACCGAAATTCGATATCCAGGCATTCCTGTTATCGACCTGCACGAGATCGCGTTCGAACCATTTTACATCGGCGATATCCCCATTATCCCTTTCCAGGTTTGGCATCATAAAATGCCAGTGCATGGCTTTCGCTTTGGAAATTTTTCTTATATTACTGATGCAAACCGAATTGACGAATTAGAAAGGGAAAAAATTAAAGGAAGCGAGTACCTCGTGGTAAATGCTCTAAGGCGCGAAGCGCATATTTCTCACTTCACTTTAAAAGAAGCAGTAAATCTGGTTAAGGAACTGGAGATACCGAAAGCCTATTTTACACACATCAGCCACCAGCTCGGCTTGCACAACGCAGTCAATTCTGAACTCCCCAATGGAATTGAGTTAGCCTATGACACTTTGAAGATCTCAGTGTAATAACTCTTTTAAACCATTTCTTTATGAAGTACTGGTGGCAATCAGTAGTTAAAGATTATTTTACCTTCTCCAAAAAAGAAAGGAAATCGCTTTTATTTTTCCTGCTGGTTCTTGCGGTAATTATTTTATTGCCTGTCCTGTTCAAGTCAAAACCTAAAGTGTACTCGAAAGACGCTTTCCAACTAGAACTTGCCCAACTTGACATAAAGATTGATAGCAGCAGAAGCGGATCGAATTACGACAGGTATAGCAAGAACGACGATGATAATCACTGGCAGCCCGATCGTAAGCCTTATGAGATCGCTAAAGGAGAATTCTTTGTTTTTGATCCTAATACTTTAAGTGCAGAAGGTTGGAAAAAACTTGGCGTAAGAGATCGTACGGTGCAAACTATCCAAAAATTTGTAGCTAAAGGCTTCAAGTTCAGAAAACCTGAAGATATAAGAAAAGTATACGGGCTAAGGCCTGAGGAAGCATCAAGGTTAATTCCGTTTATTAAAATAGAAGGAGCTGAAGAATATACCCGGAGAACCGATTATACCAATAACTCAACTACTTTTACCGCGAGGCCAAAAGAAGATTATACGCCGAGGGTTATTGACATAAACTCAGCAGATACTGCTATGCTTATTGCTTTGCCCGGCATTGGTAGTAAACTTGCTTTACGAATTGTAAACTTCAGAGACAGGTTAGGCGGTTTTATTACTGTCGCACAAGTTGCAGAAACATACGGAGTACCCGATAGTACCTTCCAGAAAATAAAACCTCGATTAGCATGCAGCAAAGAAAAAATACGCACAATTAATATAAACAGTGCTGATGCAAATACGTTAAAAACTCACCCTTATATTAAATGGAATATAGCTAATGCCATCGTTAATTATCGCAAACAACATGGTAACTTTCGATCAGTCGAAGACCTGAAAAAAATAGACATAATTGATGAGGAGGTATTTGCAAAGATGGCTCCATACTTTGTTTTATAACCCAACCTCTCCCAAAACCACTGCTTCTTAAAATTAACTAACAGGTGTTAGTTTTCTTGCTTCTATCAAAATCGTTTCCTGTACTTTTGCGCGCATAAAAAAATTGTTATTTATGAATTTCGAGACATCAGAATTAACGCAACAGGTAGCACAAACCGCAAGAGATTTTGCTCAACAACATATAAAGCACAACGTAATGGTGTGGGATGAAAGCCAGGAGTTTCCGGTTGAAATCTTTAAGAAAATGGGGGAACTGGGCTTAATGGGGGTGTTGGTTCCCGAAGAATATGGTGGCGCCGGTCTTACTTATTTCGAATACAACAGAATTATACAAGAAATCTCAAAAGTAGACGGTTCTATTGGCTTGAGTGTAGCTGCCCACAACAGCTTGTGTACCGGCCATATATTGTTGTTTGGCAACGAAGAGCAGAAGCGTAGATACCTGCCCAAGTTAGCAACTGCTGAATTTATTGGAGCGTGGGGTTTAACTGAGCCTAACACAGGAAGTGATGCCGGAAATATGAAAACAACTGCGGTAAAGGAAGGGGATGAATGGGTTTTAAACGGCACTAAGAACTGGATTACTCACGGTATTTCTGGTGATGTGGCAGTTGTAATTGCACGTACTGGTGAGCCGCGTACAAAAAATAATAGTACCGCATTTATCGTAGAAAGAGGAACACAGGGTTTCGCCGGTGGTAAAAAAGAAAACAAGTTAGGCATGCGTGCAAGCGAAACGGCTGAGATGATTTTTGACAATTGCCGCCTCAGCGATGCACAAAGGCTAGGCGAAGTAGGCGAGGGCTTCTACCAGGCTATGAAGGTTTTGGATGGAGGAAGGATTTCGATTGCTGCTTTAAGTATTGGCATAGCGCGAGGTGCTTACGAAGCAGCACTACAGTATTCAAAAGAGCGCTACCAGTTCGATCAACCTATCTCCAGCTTCCAGGGTATAAGCTTTAAGCTGGCCGACATGGCTACCGAAATTGAAGCTGCCGAGCTACTTACATTGCAAGCCTGCGACATGAAAATGCGTGGCGAAAAAATGACCAAGCAAGCGGCTATGGCTAAGTATTATGCAAGTGAAGTTGCCGTACGTGTTTCGAACGACGCCGTTCAAATTTTTGGTGGGTATGGTTATACCAAAGATTTTCCGGTTGAGAAACACTACCGGGATTCTAAACTTTGTACTATTGGTGAAGGAACAAGCGAGGTTCAAAAAATTGTAATCGCGAGGGAAGTAATTAACCAGTAGGCCTTTTTAGTTGCTATTTTAGTTTGGGAGCAGATTGTAGAATTACTATTAAACATTGTTGTGTCACTCTCTTGTACTAATTGTAATTCTGCTCAGGCAAATAGCCAACCCTGTAGTTCCTTTTTGTACTGCCGATGAACGGATTGCGACGCAACGACGATTCTATGAAATATTAATGCTGGTATTATAAAATAATCAAAAAAGGGGAAGCCTACCATTAGTAGTGCTTCCCCTTTTTGAATTCAGCTTATTAAACTTATTGTCCAAATCCACCAAAGCCGCCCAGTCCCGATCCAAGTCCAGCGCCTCCACCGGTACCTGTATTAGAACTTCCATCTGATTTAAACATCTGGTCAACTGCTCCGCCTAGCATGGGAAACTTTTCTTTTACAAAGCCCGTGATCGCTTCAATAGCTTTATGTGCCTGGTCAGGGGAGAGGCCTGCCTGTGTAGTTAAACGATCTATTAATTCTTGCATAAGTGTGTTTTAGGGTTTGCTTTAAATAATAATACCAACAATAAAAAAAGCGCCGGCTTTGGCGCTTTAATCATAATATTTTTGTTAGGCTACTTTTAGCATGCTCAGCTTGCTCTTGCCAAACTGCCGTTCAGCATAATCAAGTGTAACGTGTAAAGTTTTTTGTCCTGAAGTAGGAAGCTCGTACATAGCATCTGTGAGAATGCTTTCGCAGATACTTCTTAATCCACGTGCACCTAATTTATACTCCATAGCCTTACCGGTCATGAAATCATACACATCATCATCAATGGTAAGAGCAATGCTCTCCAGCTCAAACAACCGGGTGTATTGTTTAATGATGCTGTTTTTTGGTTCGGTTAAGATTGCCCTTAAAGTTTCCGCGTCTAGCGGGTTTAAGTAAGTAACCACAGGTAAACGGCCAAGCAATTCAGGAATTAAGCCAAAAGATTTTAGATCCTGTGCGTTAATAAACTGCAATAGGTTCTTGCGTTGGTACTCCTGCATTTGCTTGTTTACATTAAAGCCAATTGCATTCGTATTTACTCTTCGTGCTATCACTTTATCAATACCATCGAAGGCACCACCACAAATGAAAAGAATATTTTGGGTGTTAACCTTAATCATCTTTTGCTCAGGATGTTTGCGGCCTCCTTGTGGTGGTACCAGTACTTCGGTACCTTCGAGCATTTTCAATAAGCCTTGTTGAACACCTTCACCGCTTACATCGCGGGTAATAGAAGGGTTATCGCCTTTACGGGCAATTTTATCAATCTCATCGATATATACGATACCACGTTCTGCAGAGTTTACATCGTAATTGCAACTTTGTAACAGGCGGGTTAGCATACTTTCCACATCTTCACCAACATATCCTGCTTCAGTAAATACAGTCGCATCAACAATAGCAAATGGAACATTTAATAAGCGGGCAATGGTTTTTGCAAGTAGGGTTTTACCGGTTCCTGTTTCCCCCACCATAATGATGTTGCTCTTCTCAATTTCAACTTCGTTTTCCTGCTGCCGGTATTGTAATCTTTTGTAGTGATTGTAAACTGCTACTGCCAATACTTTTTTCGCATCATCCTGCCCAATAATGTACTCATCCATGAACTTCTTAATCTCGGTAGGCTTACGTACTGTAAGTTTAAACGAGCTAGGCTGCACTTCTGTTTTTAATTGTAGTTCCTGGGCAATAATTTCTTGGGCGTGCTCTACACAATTCTCACAGATGTGGCCATCCTGACCTGCAATAAGGATTTTTACCTCATCGCGGCTTCGGCCACAGAAAGAACAATGTAAATGACTTTGTTTAGGCATAATAAACTGAGTGTTTGAACAGTAACAATTAAGCTACTGTATTTTTTGGTGGATTACACCTCTTACCACATCTGTGGTACAAAAATATAAAAACCGTTACTAATACAACCTTTAAATTATTGGATTATTAGTAACGGTATTATTTAAAATAAATATTTTATAGTTTCTCTAATATAGCATCTACAATTCCATACTCTATAGACTCTTTTGCGTCCATCCAATAATCTCTGTCAAAATCCTTCATAATTTGTTCGAACGACTTCCCGCAGTTCTCAGCTAATATTTTTGCACCCATTTCTTTGGTCTTCTGGGTTTGAATAGCTTGTATTTCGAGATCTGCACTTGTACCCTGAAAGTAACCGCCTAGGCTTGGTTGATGAATCATGACTTCTCCGTGCGGAAAAATAAATCGTTTGCCTTTTTCTCCAACACTCAACAGGATCGAACCCATGCTCGCTGCTAAACCCATACAGATTGTACTAACAGGTGAGCTTATCATTTTAATAGTATCGTAAATCACCATTCCGCTTGTTACAACACCTCCTGGGCTATTAATATATAATTTTATTTCTTTCCCAGGTTTATCAGTTTCGAGCAATAATAATTTGCTTACAAGTTCTCTTGCACTCTTATCGTCAACTACTCCCCATAAGTAAACTGCTCTTTTCTCGAAGAACTGCTTTTCCAGTCTTTTAGCAAGTACTTTACTTTCTGGTGAAGCCTTCTCCTCTTTTTCTTTCTCTTCATCCTCTTCCATTATAAAAGGAGCAGTATAATATTTTGAGATATCCATTTTTTCCTTTTTTGTTTGTTCTTAACGTTTAATCTTTCTTTTGTTTTCGCGGATTGATCAACAGTACTTCGTCTACCAATCCATATTCTTTGGCTTCCTCAGCACTCATCCAGAAATCGCGGTCACTGTCTTTTGCCACCTCTTCAGCTGTTTTGCCAGAATGAAAGGCAATGATTTCGTACAGTTCTCTTTTGATTTTTTTGATCTCGTTTACTGTAATCATAATGTCACTAGCCTGGCCACCAATGCCGCCACTTGGTTGGTGCATCATAACGCGGCTATGCTTTAAAGCGGTGCGTTTTCCTTTTATCCCTGCACACATCAAAACAGCTCCCATGCTAGCAGCCATACCAGTACAAATGGTAGAAACATCCGGACCAATAAATTGCATAGTATCGTAAATGCCTAAACCTGCATATACGCTTCCG
>JAQBNN010000247.1 GCA_028288505.1 Segetibacter sp.
GTTCGGGCAGCCATCGTTTAGTTCTTATTAAGTATTCGTTTATACTATTTCTTTTATGCGTTTTATACTTATGTACAGCTTACTGTTTCGTATTTTTCTTTTTGTCCTTAGCCTCAGTTTTTCCATCGTCATCGTTGCGTCGCACACTTGTACTTTTTGTATCGACATGGACCGGATATGCAGCCTCTAAATATTGATCTAAAAAACAACCAACTACAAATAAAGTTGCCTTCAACAAAAATAACCGGATGTATTTACACACCAACCAATTGTTGTATTTTTCTTTTTATGAACTAACAACAAAGCTTATGAAACAATTAATAATATTAATTCTTGCTGCCATCCCGCACTTATTATCCGCGCAAACCAGCTCCGGCAAAACTAATGCTACAAAAGCACCAACCGCTAAAGAGCAACCAGCTAAAGAGGAAAAGTGGGAACCTATAAACCTGTGGTTTGTTATGCTAACGAAAGGAGCAAACAGAACACAAGACAGTATAACGGCTGTACAGTTACAAGCGGGACACATGGCCAACATTAATAAAATGTCAGCATCAGGAAAGTTACTGGTAGCAGGCCCGTTTATGGAGGACGCCAACTGGAGAGGAATATTTATTTTTTAAATGCGACACCAAAGAAGAGGCAGAAAACCTCGTAAAACAAGATCCCGCAATTGTAGCAGGAAGATTAAGTTATGAAATTCACCCCTGGATGACAGGTAAGAATTGTTTGTTTAAATAGAATTTTCTACTGCCTGCAAATATCCTATCCGTAAAAACTGAACCAACCGATCGTGCTAACATTCAAAAAGAATTACTTCATCCTTGCCATCATTCTATTTATAGTTGAAGTTCTTATTGCACTCTTTGTTGATGATGGTTTTGTACGTCCTTACCTTGGCGACCTTATCGTAGTTATTTTGATCTATTGCTTTGTAAAAGCCTTCTGGAATCAAAACGAAACAGTTGTTGCTGTCTCAGTGCTTTTGTTTGCTTACTTAATTGAAGTGTTGCAATACTTTAAATTTGTAAAACTCCTGGGATTGGATAAATCGAAACTTGCCGTTATTGTTTTAGGAAACACTTTTCATTGGAGTGACATACTTGCTTATACATTAGGTATTGCCCTTGTACTTCTTATAGAAAAGAAAAGGTTACAAACTGCAAGAGTATAATTAAGAAGGATGTTAATAGTCCGGGTAGTCGTTTCAATGAAAGTATAACGAACAGTAAGGCTACTGTTGATTATAGTTGTACCGATAAAGTGATTGCGACGCAACGATGATGCTATGGAAAACTTCTGTTGGTATTAAAATAATATGGCAATAAATCAAGCTTCAAATAACGAAGGCCGCTCGGAAATTTCATGGTATTTAATTACATCTTTTGCGTAATAATGTATAACCATACTCTTGCGGGTGAGTGATTGATCTACAATAGGTGAGCCGCCGTGGATGAGGTTTGCATGCCAGATAAATACATCACCTTTTTTAGCATGGAAGACCCTTTTTTTCTAAAGTATTCTTCTCAATGATTTCTTCTACCACGTCTTTTCATAATCGGTGTAATCTTTTTTACCGAGCTTTAAAAGGTTACTCGTTTCATTAAAATCGTTATTAAGTAAGTAAGTCAACTTGTGGCTACCGGGATAGTAAAACAATGGGCCATTATTATCATTCGTATCTTCTAAAGCAATCCAAACAGCAATGAGGTAGCCGAGCGGATAAGTGGTCATGTGAATACTATCGGAATGTGCACGTTGGTTGCTGCCTTTAATAAAATTGAGCGTTTGAAAAAGAACAACTTCCTTACCTAAGGCTTTGTTATGCAGCAGGCTTTTATAATGGAATAAGTTATACAGCCATTGGACAGGCTTAAATTTCTTAAGTAAAGAAAACAGGATTTTCATGTTTTAAAATTAGCAACTAAGCATCTATTATCTACGTAAAATTTTACTGGCTGCATATCGCATAAACCAAAAGTGCCCTGCTTTCACAGGGCACTTTTATAACCGAATTATTAGCTTAATTCTTGTTCCCTAGTTCAATCTCTCGTGTCATTTGCTCGATATCGACGTTGTTGTAAGAATCGAAATCCCCTAGCAAATAATTGCTGAAATAATCAGCGGTTCTCCAGAACCAATATTCCGTCATTGGCCCGAAAGCATGACGCTGGCCTGGCAACAATACTAAATCAAAACGCTTATTTGCTTTAATTAAAGCATTAGCCAAACGGATAGTATTTGCAGGATGTACGTTGTTATCAATATCACCATGAAAGAGCATCAACCTGCCTTTAAGGTTCTTAGCAAGATCCGGATTTTTTTCAATGCTGTACACAAAAGAGGTATCACCTTTTTCTCCAACAACTTCTTTTACGCCATGGTGTTTTTCGCTCCACCAACGGTTGTAAATTGAGTTATCGTGATTACCTGCACTTGATACTGCTACTTTAAAAAAGTTAGGATATACCAACATTGCAGCGGTACTCATAAAGCCACCACCACTATGCCCGTGAATGCCAACGCGATTAATATCAATGTAAGGATGACGATAAGCGAGTTGCTCTATCGCAGCCTTCTTATCGGCCAAGCCATAGTTTCTTAAGTTGCCATAACCGTAGTTGTGGTACCACTTGCTACGACTTGGGTGACCACCACGATTACCTACAGTTATAACAATGAAGCCTACTTGCGCAAGCCTGTCAACCCTGTCAAATCCTCTTGAAAAAGCTTTGTTAACAGCTTCAGTTTGAGGGCCGGGATAAACATATTCGATGATAGGATACTTCTTAGTTGAGTCGAAATTAAAAGGCTTATACATAACGCCATAAAGATCGGTAACACCGTCATCCGCCTTCACCTTGAACACTTCCGGAAACTTATAACCTGCGCCAAACAACGATGAAAGATCAGTTGTTTCAAGATCCATCACTTTTTTTCCACCAGCATTAAATAATGCAGATTTAGGAACAGTATTTACCCTTGAGTAGTTGTCAACAAAAAATTGAGAACCGTCGTTCATACTTACAGCATGCTCATACTCTCCCGGGTTTAAAAGCTTTAAACCAGAGCCGTCAAAATTAATGCTGTACATATGAAGCAGGTAAGGATCTTCCTTATCCTCTCGGCCGTTTGCAGTAAAATATAAAACACGCTTCTTCTCATCAATACTTACGATGTCTTCGCAGTGGTACGCACCATTTGTTATCTGATTTTTTAGCTTGCCATTTCCGTCGTATAAATAGAAATGTGCCCATCCGTCTCTCTCACTCCACTGGATTAATTCTGCTCCGTTATTAACCATGCCTAGTCTTCGCGTTTCAACGTAGGTATTCATTCTCTCTTCAATAAGAGGCTTAACTGAACCAGAAGTAATGTCTACTTCAGCTATATCAATTCTCTTAAGATCGCGGCTAGTGCGGGTGAAGTAAAACTTGTTGTTTGTTCCTAACCAAAGCAAAGGACGAAAATCATCATCTCTTGTACTCTTTAAAGGTGGTGCAAACGAGATAGCAACATCCTGGTCTTTAAACTGCTTTACGTTAAGCTCTTTTCGTGTTTTAGAATCCATGTTAAACACCAACATGTGATCGATAGGAGATTCCTTTTCGCCTGGCATGTGGTACTTGTAAGTCTCCAAAGTAGGCCTTGGTTCTGCCACGCTATTAATAACCCAAAGGTCTTTTACATTACGCTGGTCGGTTCTGCTCATTGCAAAATGCTTTGAGTCTGGCGACCAGGCAAGGAAAGCTGACTTACGCTTATTCTTATTCTTCTCTTTATCAACATTGGTCTCGTTTCTTGCACCGCCGTATGCAAAGTCTTCAATACCATCTGTAGTTAGCTGGTGCTCTACAATAGTGCTGTCCGATTCATTTATTAAAGCTTTTGCATAGTTGGCGGTATCCATCCAATACAAATTAAACTTCTTAGCAAATAAGATATATTGACCGTTGGGAGATATTGATGCCCACTCAGGCTTACGCTTTGGCTTTTTAAAATCCGCCAGTTCAACCAGTTGATTTGTATTTAGGTTGTACTCAAAATAGAAAACCTTTTTTTCCTTTACAGGTGGCGTACCTTTTTTTACGGTCGTGTCTTTTCGTTCAATTTCCTGCGTGCTTTTTACTTCAAACTGTATCCAGTTTTCGTCCTTCACAAAACGCATACTGTCTATAGGAAGGTGTTGCGCATCAAATGGATCTTTAACTATCCTTGTAAGTTCGGCCGCTAGTTTTGCGTTGTCAAACATCAAAGTTTTCGCTCCCCTTGTTGGGTCTACTATGTACCAATTCTTTCCGTTCGATGTTTCGAAGGTGTACCAAAAGCGGTTCGATAGCTTTAGCCAATGTGGGTCAACCGAAGTAGAGAAAACCATCTTTTCTACTTTTTTGGAAGTAAAACGAGCTGGTAACTCGTAATTAGCTTTAGTAGCAGGTGGTGTTTGTCCTATGCTTATTAAAGTACCCAGCAATAAGGTTACGGTGAGGAAAGATCTTATCATATAAAATTTTAGATCGCTAAAATAAATGATAACAGCGTAATTCAACAAATGAGATTTTTATGCAAGAAATAACAAGTGTAAAATATTTTTGCATACCTAATTTAATTATCCGATCTCTTTGTAAACCTGCTTTTATTTTTCATGTCAGCATCGTTGTGTCACTCACTTGTACTTTTATATTTTCAGGCATCTTTTCAAACTTTACCAGTAATCAAAAATCTGCTATAATTTAGAGTGCCAGGTTATTTAAAAAAAATTGTGATGTTAAAAAGTTCTCATTCGTATTTAGCTCTTGGAGATTCTTATACTATTGGTGAAGGTGTTCCGTTTTATGAAGCTTTTCCTTACCAGGTTGTACAGATCATTAGGAAGAAAGGGTATAGTTTTTACGGCCCCGAGATGGCGGCCAAAACCGGCTGGACAACAACTGATCTTGCCAACCATTTAATTCAAAATGAATTTAGGCCTGCCTACGATTTTGTAACCTTATTAATAGGAGTTAACAACCAATACCAGGGAATGTCTGCAGAAGACTACCAAATAGATTTTGAATTTCTACTAAAAGAAGCCATCCAATTTGCATCGGGCAAAGTCGGTTGTGTAACTGTTTTATCTATTCCCGACTGGGGAGTCACCCCTTATGCAGAAGGAAAAGATAGGTATAATATCTATAAGGAAATTGAGTTGTATAACAATATTAATGCAGACATTGCCAAACAATATAATTGTAGGTATATTGATATAACACCCGGCACACGTGAAGCTGCTTATGATTCTTCGTTGTTAACCGGCGACCAGCTACACCCATCGGGAAAGGAGTACGCGAGGTGGGCACATAAAATAGCCGAAGGTTTTATAGAATGCCTTCGCGACGAATAAAGAGTTGCTGTACAAGAGTGCGACGCAACGATGATGACCAATAAGATAAGGCTGGGTACAAAAAATTAAAAGTGTAAATACTGCTTCATTTCAGTGGCATACTCCTCAGCAATGGCGGCAGCTTCTTCAGCAAAGTTTTCATCGTCACCGGCATAAATTATTGCACGGCTTGCATTTACCAAAAGGCCGGCATCTTTATTTAAACCTGCCTTAGAAACATCATCTAAACTTCCGCCCTGGAACCCCACACCAGGTACAAGGAAAAAGTGTTCGGGGAATGATTTTCGGAGATCGCTGAGTTGCTCCGTTTTGGTAGCGCCAACAACAAACATGAGATTTTCGGGAGTACCCCATTCTGCTATGCGCGCCATCACCTTCTCATACAAAAACTGCTTTGCAGGACCTTGAACAATTGAAGTCACCAAGCCAAGGTCAGCAGCTTCATTTGTAATAAGCAACTGCTCAAAATCGTTGCTGCCTTTGTTGGATGTAAGGCCAAGTACTATTGTCCACTTATCATCGTAATCAAGAAAAGGACGAATACTATCTTCACCCATATAAGGCGCAACAGTAACAGCATCGAAGCCGTAAACTTCGAAAAAAGCTTTTGCGTATTGCGCAGAAGTGTTGCCGATATCACCTCGTTTTGCATCAGCAATTTTTAGGTGTGTAGAGGGAATGTAGTGAACCGTTTTCTCTAAAGCCTCCCACCCTTTTATTCCCAATGCTTCGTAGAAAGCGGTGTTTATTTTATAACTAACGCAGTAGTCTTTTGTAGCATCAATAATCTGTTTATTAAATTCAAAAACGGCTTCAGGATGTGACTGAAGATGCTTAGGAATTTTTAGAGGATCAGTATCTAAACCTATACACAGGTAGTTTTGCTTTTGCTTAATTTGAGTTACAAGTTGGTTGCGCTTCATCTTAATGTGGTAAATCCTATAAAATTATTTTTCGCTGAGGAGTTTTTTGATAATTTCTCCAAACTGCCAAACATCTTCAAATGTATTGTACAAAGGGGTAGGTGCAATGCGAATTACATTAGGCTCCCGCCAATCGGCAATTACGCCTTGCCTTTTTAACTCTGTAAAAATTTCTTTACCTCGCTCAAGCATTAGCATACTTACCTGGCACCCTTTTTCATTATCTGCTCTCGGCGTAATTACTTGTATCACTTTATGCTCTTGTGATACATTGATATCGTCAAGTATAAAGAATAAATAGTTGGTTAGTTGCCTGCTTTTTGCGATCAGGTTTTCGAAGCTTGCTTCCTCAAAAATATGTAGAGAAGCTTTATGCGCAGCCATTAATAAAATGGAGGAATTGCTTAACTGCCATCCTTCGGCTGTAGGTATCGGGTTAAACTCTTTATCCATCTTAAAGCGGTTTGCTTTATTGTGCCCCCACCAACCTGCAAATCGGGGTAATTCTTTATTGGTGATGTGATTTTTATGAATGAAAATACCAGCGACTCCACCAGGCCCAGAGTTGAGGTACTTATAAGAGCACCAACATGCGAAATCTACCTGCCAATCATGCAAATGCAAGGGAATATTGCCGACTCCATGTGCAAGATCATAACCTGCATAAGCACCTACCTTATGAGCTGCGGCTGTTATTGATTTCATATCAAACACCTGCCCGGTATAGTAATTAACGCCACCTAATAATACCAAAGCAAGACTATCGCCGTGTTCTTCAATAGCAGCAATAATATCTTCATGACGGATAACATATTCTCCTTCTCTTGGCTCTACTTCAATGATTGCTTCTTTTGGATTCAATCCATGAAAGTTTACCTGCGACTCAAAAGCATACTGGTCAGACGGAAACGCTTTTGCTTCACAAATTATCTTGAACCTTTCTTTTGTAGGTCTATAAAAGCTCACCATTAATAAGTGCAGGTTAATAGTGAGCTGGCTCATTGCTACCACTTCTTCAGGCTCACAACCTACAATCTTCGACAATAATGCAGGAAATACATCGTGGTACTCTACCCATGGATTTGTTGCATGTACATGACCTTCTACACCCAGTTGAGCCCAATCTTCTAGCTCAATATTTATAAAATCCCTTGTTACCTTGGGTTGTAAACCAAGCGAATTACCTGTAAAATAAAAAGCATCTTTTCCACCTACCTGCGGTATATGAAAACGCCCTCTAAAATGTTTAAGCTTATCCTGTCGATCTAATTGTTGAGCGAATTGTAAAGTATTTTCCATTTTCTGACTATTGCCTTCTCTGAATATTAATTATTGCAACAAACGATGTTATACATCTTCAAAACAGCTCAGCTACCGCATTGTTTAAATACTTCCTGTTTTACCGCCGTCTACAGGTATACTTACGCCGTTAACATAAGCTGCAGCGGGTGAAGCAAGGAAGGCTGCAACGGCCGCTATTTCAGCTACTTCACCAAAACGCTTAGCAGGAATTTCTGCTTCCCATTCTTTTTCTACTTCTTCGATGCTTTTATTGCTTCTGCTTGCATTAGCATTTATGATAGCATCTAAACGACCTGTTTTTGTTGGGCCGGGTAATACATTGTTTACCGTTATACCAAACTCGCCTAATTCGTTAGCCATTGTTTTGGCCCACGATGCTACTGCACCTCTCGTTGTATTCGAGACGCCTAAGTTCTTCAGGGGTATTTTTACAGACGTAGAAATAATATTGATCACCCTGCCGAAACCCTCCTCCTTCATACCGGGAATAACAGTTGTGGTAAGCAAATGGTTAGTGAGCAGGTGCTGGCTGTAAGCCTGCAAAAATTGATCTTCCGTTGCATCTACAATAGTACCTGCAGCGGGGCCTCCGGAATTATTAATAAGTATATGCACAGGCTTCCCTTCAACAATCTTATTGATTAATTGTCTTGTTTCCTCACGTTCACTGAAGTCAATAACATAGTACTTATGTTGCTGTCGCAACGTTGTATCTAAATGAGTGAGCGCAGTTTGCAGTTTCTCTTCGTCACGCGCCAACAAGGTACAGTTTGCACCCATTAATGCAAGTTCTTCGGCTATAGCTAAACCAATGCCCTGGCTACTGCCGCAAATAAGGGCGTTCTTTCCTTCAAGTGATAAATTCATATTGGGTAAAACTTAATCGACATTTCTTATTTAAATAGTTGTTCAGAACGAGCTTCCATTTCTTTAGCCACCTGTTGTGCCTGCAGGTCTTGTTTACCAAGATTTTTTATGATGTTGCGATAACTTTCCTCATCCCTGTTCTGGCTCAATTTAAAGACGTGATCTAAAGTAGTTACTTCAATTTCAAAAGCAACGATCGCTTTAGTTAGTCTTCCAACATAACCAGGAGGCAACTCTTCTACCAAAGAAGGAGAGACGGGATTATTTTCAAAATGATCCGTCGTTTCTTTTAGCACATCCAATAGTAGCTGCTCATCGCCAAACTGAAGCTTACCTTTTGCATGTACTGTCATATAGTTCCAAGTACTCGCCTGCTTTTGATCGGTGTACCAGCTTGCACTTACATAGGTTTGTGGACCAGTAAATATTGCTAGCACATTTGGATTTTGCACAAAAGCTTTATGATGATCTGTTTGTCTCATTATGTGCCCCTGCAGGTAAATCCTTCCCTCCCTTTCTTTTATGAGCAAAGGAACATGACTTGCCACAGGCCTGTTCTCCGTGTCGCAGCCGCTAAGAATAACAAAAGGATTTGCCTGCATAAAGGAAAGCACTTCTTGTTCGCTGCCAGCTTTGTAATAGGGAATGTTATACATGCATTAGAATTAACTCTTACTCTCCTACTTTACTCACTAATCCAACTTCGTCAACAATAACTGCGGTTTCAGTAGCACTCATATTAGCATTACGCATACTTATACTCCTGGCCGTAGCTGCAGCAAATTCTTCAAAAGCATGTTTAGAAATCAAATCGTCGCTTACCATAACAGGTATTCCCTGGTCACCACCTTCGCGTATACTTTGTACTAATGGTATCTGCCCAAGAAAAGGGATATCATATTCCTCAGCTAATCGCTTCCCCCCTTCTTTACCAAAAATGTAATAACGGCTATCAGGCAATTCGGCTGGCGTAAAATAGCTCATGTTCTCAATTATGCCAATGATAGGCACTTTAAGTTGCGCTTGTCCAAACATGGCAATTCCCTTTTTTGCATCCGCTAACGCAACATCCTGTGGAGTGGTTACAACCACAACACCTGTAACCGGTACTGTTTGCATTAGGGTAAGGTGTATATCACCAGTTCCTGGTGGCATGTCAATAACAAGGTAATCCAGTTCTCCCCACATTACATCAGTTACAAACTGGCGAACTGCATTACTAACCATTGGTCCACGCCAAACGATGGCGCTCTTTTCATCTACCAGTAATCCTATGCTTAGCAGTTTAATACCATATCGCTCTAAAGGCACTATCAATCCTTTGCCGTCCACCTCTGTCATCATTGGTCGCTCACCTCTTACGCCAAACATTATAGGCACACTCGGGCCATAAATATCCGCGTCCATTAAACCAACTTTTGCGCCTCCTGCATGCAGCGCAAGGGCAAGATTAGCTGCAACCGTACTTTTTCCTACACCCCCTTTACCACTTACAACTGCAATAATATTTCGGACCTGTGGCAGCACCTGCCCATTATCCTGCCTGCGGGTTGTTGTGTTACTTGTAAAGTTCACTTTTACAACTGCAGCTTTATTCACCAATATCTGTACTGCATTAATACAAGCATTTTTTATCATGTCTTTTAATGGACACGCAGGGGTAGTCAGTACTACTGTAAACGATACATAATTTCCTTCTATCTCTATATCTTTAACCATGTTCAGGGTCACCAGATCTTTACCAAGATCGGGTTCCTGCACATTGCTTAACGCCTTCAAAATGTCTTCCTTCGTCATCACAAAAGTTTTTGTTAAATAAACAATTAGCCCGCAAAGTTAACCATTGACTTCCTTACTTTGTTTGGAGTGGTAACGTATTTATTCTGACTGTTTTTGTAGCCAACATTTGGCATCTTTTCAACAGCCGTTGCGTCGCACTCTTGTACTATTTGTTCTTTATTTAGCTTTAGTAGCCGTTTACGCTAGCCTTTTAATTGCGGCGAAGCCGTTATAAAAAAGGCTGAAAAGCAGGAACCTGGTGTTAATTAACTAATCAAAAAGTGATTTCTCTTTACCGTTAATGCGGAGGTGGTTAATTTGCAAACTTTAATTAATCTTGCTGAGGATACTAAGGATGATTAAGGCTATGCAAGTACAAGTGAGTGACACAACCATGTAGCACAGAGAACAAATGATTGCAAAACAAAAATAAGTACTGAGAGAATTTTGTTTAAAAGATATAAATGAAGAAATTTTTACAATACATAATTGTCCTAGCGTTTTTTACCCCATTTAAACTTTTTGCGCAATTTGAGCAGGTGCAGGATAGCGTTGTTCAACTCTATGGGGTTGTGATGACTGCAGATAGTCTTCGGGCATTACCATCAGTAAGTGTTGTGATAAGAAATACGACCCGCGGTACTATGACGAATGAGCAAGGCGTGTTTTCGATTGTGGTATTAAAAGGCGACCAGGTTGAATTTACAAGTGTTGGTTTTAAACCAAAGCTTATTGATATACCACGCAGCTTGCAGGGAAACCAGTTTAGCGTAATCCAATTGATGGTAACCGATACAGCTTACCTCCCCGCCACCATTATTAAACCCAGGCCTAGTCGTGCACAATTTGAAAGAGATTTTGTGAACACCCGTGTTCCTGATGACCAGTACGAAATAGCCCGCCAAAATACTGATGAAGCTAAGAGAAGAATTCTCGCTGCCTCCTTACCTGCTGATGGAAGGGAAGCGACGAATTATAATTTGAGACAAACTGCAAACCGCACTTATTACGCCGGTCAACTTCCACCAATGAATCTATTGAACCCTGCTGCCTGGAGCGAATTTATTAAAGCCTGGAAGCGCGGAGATTTTAAAAAGAAGTAGCTTTTTTTGAAGTTAGCTTTCCCTGTATTCGTTTTCCTCTTTTTTTGCTATACCGACCTTTTGTTGGTTCTACTGTTGCTTTTGCTGCTTTTTAACGAGAGGTATTTTTCACTTACTTTCGATCCTCGATTTTAAAACTTGCACATGAAAAACGTTAGTATTATTGGCGCGGGCACTATGGGAAACGGCATTGCCCATCTTTTTGCCCAGCATAACTTTAAAGTAACCCTTATTGATATTAGCCTGGAGCAGTTGAGTAAAGCGGTTGCAACAATAGACAAAAACCTTGAGAGGCAGCTTGCAAAAGGGGCGATTACGGAAGAAGTTAAACACTCAACATTACAAAATATAACTACCGAAACATCTGTTGCAGAAGGTGTAAAAAATGCAGAACTAATAGTTGAAGCTGCTACAGAAAATATAGATCTCAAGCTAAATATCTTTAAGCAGCTCGACGAGGCTGCTCCACAAGACTGTATTCTTGCCAGCAATACTTCTTCAATTTCAATCACCAAAATAGCAGCCGCTACAAAACGGCCCCAACTGGTGATAGGTATGCACTTTATGAACCCGGTACCAGTAATGAAACTGGTGGAAATAATAAACGGCTATGCTACCAAACAATCAGTAACTGATGAAATTGTTGATCTGAGCAGGCAACTACAGAAGGTTCCGTGCGTAGTGAAAGATTACCCGGGTTTTATAGCCAACCGAATATTAATGCCCATGATTAACGAGGCTATTTATAGCTTGTACGAAGGGGTTGCGGGTGTTGAAGAAATAGATACAATAATGAAGTTAGGTATGGCTCATCCTATGGGGCCCCTACAACTGGCAGACTTTATTGGCCTTGATGTTTGCCTGAGCATTTTACAAATTTTATACACCGGCTTCGGCAACCAAAAATATGCGCCATGCCCATTACTTGTAAACATGGTGACCGCTGGTTTTAAAGGCATAAAATCTGGTGAGGGTTTTTACAAATACACCTCGGGATCGAAGGAACTCATTGTAAGTGAGGCACTTAAAAAATAATTTATAGTTATTTTAATGTTGATCATACAATAAGCCCCGGTTTTTAGCATTACTTAGAGTGCAAACTTTTAAAAAACACCCTCCAATGAAATTGTTGGCTTGTTTCACAGCCATATTTTTTCTGGCACAAACCTCAATTGGCCAAACCAAACCTATTGATAGTTTAAAACATAAACTCACATTTCTCCTTTCAGATACTTTAAAAGCCCGTGTACTGTATCACCTTTCTAACCACTGGTCAAGAATAAATGCAGATAGTGCACTTGCGTACGCTAAACAATCTTTGATTTTTTTTAAAGCCCAAAAAAATGTTGGAGGGCTTGCAGATGTTTACCAACTGCAGGGAAGGGTTTACTGCCAGATGGGTGACTTCAGCACAGGATTTAAACATTACAATGAGGCGCTGGAGATATTTACTACTCTGGAAAATGAAAGCAGTATGGCCGGTGTTTACAACGGAATAGGTGTTGGGTACGGCATGCAGGAAAAATATGCACCCGCATTAGAATACTTCTTAAAAGCACTGGAGATCTATAAAAAAATTGCTTCCCAGCCCGGCCTTGCAAATACCTACATGAAGGTTGGCATTATTCAATACAAAACGTACGAAACGAAAAAGGCCTTAGAAAGTTTTGAGAAAGCATTAACCATTGCCGTTGCTGTAAAAGACAAAAAGAACGAGGCTTATATTTATAACAACCTTGCCAGTATCTACGGTAGTATGGGAGAAATAAGAAAGGCAATTGACGTTTCAATTAAAGCTAAAGAGATTGCCGAAGAAACAGGAATGTTACCAACACAAGCTGAATCATCTCTTAATCTTGCACAGGGGTACAAGGAGTTAAAAAAATACGACTCCGCTTTAATTTCCTATAACCAGGCGTTAGCTTATTTTATTAATACAAAAAGCGAAGAAAACCTGGCAAGAACATACAGTGGATTAGGAGAGCTTTACGTTGACCAGAAGCAAAATGAAAAGGCTAAAGAAGCAATCACGAAAAGCCTGCAACATGCCAGTGAAATTAACAGCCAGCTTATCACCCTCGAAAATTTCCTGCTATTAGTAAGATTGTACAAAGATGAGGGGAATTATACCCAAGCTTCCTACTATTACGATACAGTGCTTGCATTAAAAGACTCTATTCATGTCAACGAAAAAAATAGCACGATTGAAAACGTAAAGTCAGCCTACGAGTTGGACAAACAGCAGTACATGATAGAAGAGTTAGAACGAGATAATGTTTTAAAAACAGGCCAAAGAAATGCATTGGCGTTTGCATCTCTTTGCGGTGTTCTATTGCTAATAGGCAGTTTAGTTACTGCCTTTCAAATAAAGAAAAAGAACAGGCAACTTAAACAACAAAAGAAAGATCTTGAAGAACTTAACGCAGTAAAAAACAGGTTTTTCTCCATTCTAAGCCACGACTTACGCTCACCTCTTTCTAATGTAATAGGTTTGCTAAGCCTCGTAAATTCTCCCGGTACGCTTACTGAAGAAGAGAAACTGGTGATGTTTGAAAGGCTACACTTTAATACGACTTCTGTTTTAGAGACAATGGATAATATTCTCGCCTGGGGCAAAAGCAATATGAGCAATTCTTCCTTTGAAAAGAGCGAGGTAGATGTAAGCATGGTTGCTACCAGGGTTTGCCGTTTCTTACAAGGCAACGCCGAAAAAAAGGGAATTGTAATTAATAATTATATTACAGCTCCACTTAAAGTTAGAATTGATGAAAACCAGGTTGAATTTGTAATAAGAAACCTCATGAGTAATGCTTTAAAATATTCTCACCAAGGACACCCGATAGAGCTTTCAGCAGAAATAGTAGAGGGCTATGTAAATATTTTTGTTACCGATTTTGGTACCGGCATTAAAAAAGACCAACAACTAAAATTGTTCGATGTGCAGCAGAAGGAAAGTATGATGGGAACCAATGGAGAGACCGGCTCTGGCCTTGGCCTTGCGCTATCAAAAGAATTTATTGAAAAACACAATGGCAAACTTACTGTAACAAGCGATCTAGGTAAAGGAACAAGATTTAAATTATCACTCCCTCTCAATAACTAAACAGGTTAATTCTTATTCATTTCTTTTGTTGACAAGCTAATAGAACTACAAATGCAGGTAACAAAATAATTATTGTAAATATTATCCACTGTCACTGCTGTTTACAATTCTTTAAAGTTAGAGATGCAAACCAATTAGTGTAGTACTTTGCAACCTAACATTTAGCATTGCCACAAATACCTAAACAGTTTATAGATTCATTAAAAGGTGTAGAAGGATTTGACAAAGAGAAATTTTTACAAACTCACGTAAGAAAAGAGGCTGTTACTTCTGTAAGACTAAATCCTGCAAAGGCTACATCTATTCAACTACCAATAAGTTCCGCAGTGCCTTGGTGCAATGAAGGAAGGTATTTAACGCATCGACCTTTTTTTACTTTCGATCCACTGATACATGCTGGCGCTTATTACGTGCAGGAAGCCAGCAGTATGTTTATAGATCACATTGTCAGGCAATTAAAAAATAATCTTCCTGCTTCATCAAATGTTCTTGATTTATGTGCGGCACCTGGCGGTAAGAGCACTCTACTTTCTAATGCATTACCAGATAGTTTTATCGTTAGCAACGAAGTAATAAAAACTCGTGTAACCATACTTGCTGAAAATATAAGTAAGTGGGGTAGCAGCAATGCAATGGTGACACATAACGATCCTAAAGATTTTCAAAAACTGCCAGGTTTTTTTGATCTTATGGTTGTAGATGCACCTTGCAGTGGCAGTGGTTTATTTAGAAAAGATCCAACAGCTATAGATGAATGGAGTGAAGCAAATGTGGCCTTATGCAGCCAAAGGCAACAACGTATTTTAAACGATGCTTTAGTTGCACTTCAAGAGGGAGGTTACCTCATCTACAGCACCTGCAGCTATAGTAAGCAGGAAGATGAAGATGTGTGCGATTGGATAATAGAGAAGTTTTCATTAGAGCCAGTCAACATCACTGTTGATGAGGCATGGGGGATAGTTGAAGTGCATTCCGATAATCATCATGTTCCAGGTTATCGTTTTTATCCTCACAAGGTAAAAGGGGAAGGTTTTTTTGTAGCATGCTTTCGGCAACCTAACGCCACCAGCGATTACTATAGTTACGGCGCTTCATTTACTGCACTCACCAAAACGCAAAGAGCAATTGTAGAGCCGTGGATTAAGAGCCCTGACGAGTTAGAAATATTTAAACAAAAGGAAACCATTATCGCTTTTCCCGCCAAGTGGAAAGAGGAAAACAGCGTGGTACAAAAAACGTTGAATGTTAGAAAATCAGGAGTTGCTATAGGAACAATTAAAGGCAAAGATTTAATACCGCACCATGAATTTGCGCTCTCACACCTTTTAGCCGAAAACGTTCCTTTCGTTGAATTTATCGAAGCAGATGCCTTGAAGTATCTACGCCGGCAAGACCTGGCTATTGAAGACACATTAAAAGGCTGGGCACTTGCCCGGTACAACGGCCTAAACCTCGGCTGGATGAAAGTTTTACCCAATCGTGTTAATAACTATTACCCTACCGACTGGAGAATTTTAAAGCCTTAACTTTGCGCCCAACCTGACAACTAGATTTAATAATCTTTTGAAACCCTATTTCTATGCGGAAATTGTTAGTCATATTATTGCTCACGTTTTCAGTACTGGCACAAGCCCAAAATGAAATTATACAGGTAGAAGGAAAGGCTCCTGAATTATACCTCACCCATATTGTTGCTCCTAAAGAAAGTTATTATAGTGTTGCGCGTATGTACAACCAGGCTCCTAAATTAATTGCAACCTTCAATGGGCTACAATTAGAGAAAGGCTTGAACATTGGACAGGTGATAAAGGTGCCGGTTACCAGCAAGAATTTTGAAGTAAACGATAAAGCTGGTGCAGATGAAACCTTAATTCCCGTTCACCATATCGTTGCTAAAAGCGAAACTTTATTTCGCATCGGTAACAACCACGGGTCATCTCTTGATGCAGTTCGTAAATGGAATAACCTAAGCAACGATAACATCGAAATAGGAACACCATTAATAGTCGGTCACCTTAAAGTGAAGAATGACCAGGTGGCCTTGTTCAATGCCGCCCCGCCTGTTGAGTCTGCTACTGCCTCTGCCCCTGTGTTAAATCCGGTTACTGAAGCAAAGCAAGAAACAAAAACGTTTGAAAGGGTTACTAGTAAAACAACTCCTGAAAAGCAACAGGAAGGTGTAAAGTCAGCGGCTCCTACAGATACCGTCACTAGAAAACCAGAAGTATTACCAGTAAGCAAAGAAGCGATCCCTGCCGAACAAAAAAAGGTTATTGAAGAAAAGCCTGCAGTAGAAGAAAAGAAAATACAAAACGCTGCTCCGGAAACTACAACAGCAAATGTGTCAAACATCGATCTTTCTTCAGCTGGAGGCGTTGCGCCTGCAGAAGGGGTTTTCGCCGGAACCTTTTCGGTTAGCATACAGGACAAAAACCTCGTAAATAAGTCAGGGGAGGCAGCCACATTTAAATCAACAAGCGGCTGGCAGGATAAGAAATATTATGCGCTAATAAACGACGTGCCCGTTGGTACAATCGTAAAAATATCTGCCGGCGATAAAGCTGTTTTCGCCAAGGTCCTCGATAGCATGCCCCAAATGAAAGAGAATAACGGCCTTCTCATCAGGCTTAGTAATTCTGCTGCTTCTTACTTAGGCATCATCGATCCAAAGTTTCCTGTACAGGTGAGTTATTACCAGTAAAATAAGAGACGCCAGGAGGTTAATTCGCTTAGGTCATCTTCAAATTTCAAGGAAATTTTTCGGACTTTTGGGCCTAGCATTATAACTACTTTGAGGCTTTACTTGCGTCGCACTCTTGTACAGCTTTAACTTTACTCAACATCCCAGCTGATACTCCAACCAATACTGCAGCCTGATACTCGCACCTAACAAAAGTTATTGCATAAGGGACATCCGCCCGGTTGGGTTCCGAGCGAAGCGAAGGAATTTCAAAACCAGCGAAGCGGGTTTGAAAACAAGCGGGTGGAGTCCTGTTGAAATAACAAGCCACGCGGCTTGAGCTAAAACTGCTAACATTGCAAGTTGATATTGGATAGGAAGCGGAATAAAGCAACGAGAAACCTACATTCTATACCCTCTCAAAAAATCCTCTACTTTCATTCTTTTTTTACCTTCCAACTGTAGGTCAAGTACAAAAACATAACCATCAACAGCAGCAAACTTCAAAAAAGTTTTATGATCAGTTACAACTGAGCCAACTGAATGAGTAGGTGCTACATTTTCTTTCCCACTTCCATAAATCTTTAAAACCTTTTCATTAAGCTTAGTAAGCGCCCCGGGGTAAGGTGAAAGCCCTCTTATCAAATTATGAATAGCTGCAACGCTATTATTCCAATCAATAACACAAGTCTCGGTAAAGATCTTGGGAGCGTGTTTAAATTCAACTGCACCATCCAACATTAATGCGTCTTGCGGCTGTTCCTTTAAAGTCCCTGAAGCAAATCCTTCAACAGTTTTTACCAGTAACTGCGCACCTATTTCCTTCATCCTGTCATGCAGCTCTCCGGCAGTTTCATCTTCTCCAATTTCAATTTTCTCCTGTAGCAAGATGTTACCCGTATCAATCTGGTGTTGCAATTTGAAGGTAGTAACGCCAGTAAACGCTTCTCCATTTATTATTGCCCAGTTAATAGGAGCAGCACCACGATACTGAGGCAACAGAGACCCGTGAAGGTTAATAGTTCCGAGAGGAGGCATGTCCCAAACCACTACCGGCAACATCCTAAATGCCACTACAATTTGTAAGTCGGCTTTTAGTGCTTTGAGCTCCTCTAAAAATTCCGGGTTCTTTAATTTTTCAGGCTGGAGAAGATGCAGGCCTTTTTCAACAGCATACTTCTTTACGGCGCTCTCCGTTAATTTCATTCCGCGACCGGCAGGCTTATCAGGCGCTGTAATTACACCAACAATATTACAACCAGCCTGTACCAATGCATCAAGGGAAGCAACTGCAAACTCAGGCGTTCCCATAAAAACAATACGAAGATCCTTAAGATTCATGGATGCAAATATCAGGGTAATACGTTTACTAGGTAATAAGTTAATTGGTTTACTAGTCCGCGGTTAGAGTATGATTTCATATTGAATCAATGTTTTGCATTCTTATTACGAAGATTGATTTGTGAATTAGCAACAAACTTGATGAATGCATTTAACATAAGAAGAATCTTTTCCGCTTTCAACAGCAATTCATCGCATACCTTTTCCTCAATAATTCCTCTCCTTTTACATTTGCTCAACCATGATTTTGTTTCTTGAATTGATCCCCTGGAATAGAAGTAGAACTGCTTACTTTCTTTATAATAATACCTGCCATAACCTTCTGCAATATTTGCAGAAATTGAATCTGCAGATCTAACTATTTGCCTTCCTATTGTATCTTTTTTAAAATAATCCCAGTGACTTACTAGTTCCCATACTTCATCTGAAAATCTTTCAGCTAAAATATAAACCTCCAGGTTTTCTAGCGTATAATCCATAAGGGAGCGTATTTAATAAGACTTACAATATCTAGTTAAACAATAAACTTATTAACCTGTTTTGGATCAATTATAACTTATAATACCTAATTAACTAATAACCTAATAAACCATTAAACTGATTACTAATTCTACCCTCACTCAAAGTCAGGATACATCAAATACCTCTTCCTGATCTTTTTAAAAGCTTCAAGTTTCGGCTTCCAGCTATCTCTTATTGCCTGCTCGCTTGCTCCCTCTTTTATTTGTCGCATTAACTGACTGTTACCTGCAAGCTTATTAAAAAATATCTCAGTAGGTTTTACTGTATCTTTTTTTGGAACAATAAAAAACTGCTCTTTATCAGGAAAAAGCTTGTAGGCTTCAAGCAGGTATTTTATCTGCAATCGGTTTCCTACTTTATCCAATATTTCCTCGTTGCTGCCGCTAAGGTTCCATCCGTAGCTTAATTTGTTTTCAAGCTTAGGATTCTTTGCGCCGTCTTTGCTTACGGGTGTAAAAGAAAACAGCAATTTTGGTAGCGACGGGTGTCCAAAAATTTGAAAAGGCTTCCCCGTGCCACGGCCTTCACTCAAAACCGTTCCTTCAAAAAAGCACGTTGACGGATACCAATAAATAGAGCCTGCATCAGGAAGATTTGGAGAAGGTTTTATGGGTAAAATATACTTGCTCTTGTGCGTGTAGTTCCTGCATTTAATAATAGTAATGTTAGGCGAAGAAGATTTCTTACTGCTATCTTTTGACAGCGCGTTACCAACAACCTGCATCATAGCACTAGCCATCACATTTCTATCAAGCAAGCCTTGCCCAACTAAAAAGTTTGCGTATTCACCCATTGTCATTCCGTATACTACGGGGATAGGTTGCATACCAACAAAGCTGCGATAAGCAGTATCAAGCACAGGTCCGTCTACATAAAAACCATTAGGGTTGGGGCGGTCAAGGATTACAAGGGGCTTCCCGTGTTCAATAGCTGATTCTATAAACTCTTGCAGCGATGATATAAAAGTATAAAAGCGTACGCCTACATCTTGTATGTCGAACAGCATTATATCAACATCAGCTAAGTCTTCTGCTGAAGGCTTTCTCTTTTTTCCATATAAAGAAATTACAGGTACGCCTGTTTGCTTGTCAACGTAATTATCTACTTTTTCACCTGCATCAGCAGTACCCCTAAAGCCATGCTCGGGTCCGAAAATCTTTGTAAACTTAACGCCCAGTTTTTTAAGTGTATCAACCAGGTGAGTATTGCCAATGGTGGCTGTATGATTAGCAAAAAGGCCAACCCGCTTATTCTTAAGCAAAGGCAAATATTCTTTTATCTGGTAGGCTCCTGGCAGTACCTGTTTATCAACTTGTTTTGATGGAGTAGCCTTGGTAGCAGCAGCTACTTTGGTTTTTTGCGCAATTGCATTCAAGCCAATTATTAAGGCAAGTAATAAAATCAAACTTCTTCTCATGGTGTTCTTTTTTCAAAAGTTGAAATTAGAACATTTTATTTCTGTGCCATCTAACCCTTACTTTTGGCCCCGTTAAAATTGTCGTTACTTATATCGTAGCTGTTAAAAACACAATTTGGGTGGCAAGATTGTTGTGCGAAACAATAAATAATAGTAGCAGTTGCAGTTAAAATTGTACTGGTCTTAAAATTTAAAAAACAAGAATATGCAACAAGTAAAAAGCGGTGATACCGTAAAAGTTCATTACCATGGACGTTTAACTGATGGTACCACGTTTGATAGCAGTGAGGGCCGCGACCCTCTTGAGTTTGAAGTTGGTAGCGGAAATGTAATAGCAGGCTTCGATGATGGCGTAACAGGCATGAGCGTAGGCGATAAGAAGACAATTAATATTCCTGTTGACCAGGCTTACGGGCCAAAGCAGGATGACCTGTTAATGGAATTTCCGACAGATCGTTTCCCGGAGGATATGAAGCCCGAGGTTGGAATGCAGCTAAATATGAGTAATGGCGCGGGGCAAAATTTCCCCGTGATAATAAGAGAGGTTCACGAAGGCTCTGTAGTGCTAGACGCTAACCATCCTCTCGCAGGAGAAGATTTGACTTTTGATCTTGAATTGGTGGAGATAGTTGGCAACAATCCGCTTATCATAATGCCTTAGAATTGGTTTTTGATGGTAGGTTACAGTTCAACGAAGAGGTCGGTAGCATTTACTACTGACCTCTTTTTATTTTGTTACCAGCAGTTGAATAAATAGTAGACATCGTTGTGTCACTCACTTGTACTTGCAACGCATTATTCAACGGCCCTTCATCTAACCATCAGCATCAAATAAATCTTGTTCTGTTCTAAAGCAGTTGAAAGGTTCCAGAGACTTCCAGTGTAAAAAGTAAGGCGCAGTTTCAACTCTTAAAACTGACATCCAATCGTTGAAAGTTGTGAGGATGCGTGCCGAATACTGGTACAATTGTACAAGAGTGCGACGCAACAAAAGCTACATTAAAATTCCGCCGCTGGCTACAAAAAGAATACTTAAAAAAACAGCGTGTAATGTTTTATTATCCTCTTTTAGGAGCAGGATATTTTATGTAGAATAACCACGTAATAATTAAAGCCGCTAACGCAACAAGCATTGTGCAAAGGAAGGAACCTTCAAAGCCAAACGGGGCACCGGTCCAAAGTTCGGGGCCGCTTAGCGTTTGCTGGAAGACAGGATTTGTTTCAAGGCCACTTACTTCAAAACCTAACACGGGGCCTTGCATAAAGTTCCAGGCAAAGTGTAAGAAGATGCCGTACCAGAGGTTTTTAGTAAATATATAATTGGCGCCAAGTAATACGCCGGCAATAAAAACATTAAGCAACGGCAAAAAATTAGCACCGGGATTACCTGCATGAACTAAAGCAAACAAAAGTGCCGATATAAATAACGCTACCCATTTATTCATCGATTGCATCAGGTTATTTAAAAGGTAACCTCTAAAAGTTATCTCTTCAACCGTTGCGACAATCAGCATAAAAATCAGCTGCGTAAAAAAGTTATAAGGATCGAACGCTATTGAGTTGAACATTAAGTAGCCGGCAAATACAAGTATAAGACTACCTATTCCCATAATGGCGACAGCCGTAGAAAATCCAATCCATGCATCAAACTTGTAGCCTTGCCATGTGAACCCAAGGCTGTTGAATGATGCCCGATCTACAAACTTTCTCATAAGCCATGTAACCAGGAGAAATAAGATGCTCACGATTACGTAACCAATATAAAAACCCTCCGCCTTCATCTTCTCGGCATTGTTGCCAAGGAGTGTTCCTATCACAAGTGGCAAAACAAACAGCTGCACAATAAATGCTATCCCTACCATTAGTAACACGTAAATAAGTGCCCGTAGCCAGCCATAAGGAATTAAAGGTTTTGCTGCTGTCATACTATATAAGTTGAGGCTGCAAAGCTATAGTTTGGAAGCGATGCAGCTTAATCATTAATTTGCCTGAAATTAGAAATTATGTTCCAGCATTATAACTTCAGTTGTGTAGAAAGATTTATGCGGTATGTACAGGTTGACACGCAAAGCGATCCGCAAAATCCTGCAACACCCTCTAGCGAAAAGCAAAAGAACTTAAGTAAGATGTTAGCAGGGGAGTTACAAGCGCTGGGAGTTACTGATGCAGCAATGGATGAATACGGGTATGTGTATGCAACCATTCCTTCTAACACAAGCAAACAAGTTCCCGTTATTTGTTTTTGCAGTCATGTAGATACCGCGCCTGATTGTAGTGGTACTGGTGTAAAACCTATCCTTCATGAAAATTATAACGGTGAAGATCTGGCCTTGCCTGATGATGCTAAACAAGTATTAAGTGTAACTGAATTTCCTTACCTAAAAGAACATGTTGGAAACAATATAATTACTGCAAGCGGCTTAACCTTACTAGGCGCTGATGATAAAGCAGGTGTTGCAGAAATAATGGATATGGCGGCCTTCTTAATGGCCCATCCTGAAGTAAAGCATGGTATTATAAAAATATTATTTACCCCAGATGAGGAAGTAGGCCGCGGCACTGCAAAGCTTGATATGCAGAAGTTAGGAGCTGAGTTTGGCTATACGCTTGATGGCGGTGAACTAGGCACATTAGAAGATGAAACATTCAGCGCCGATGGTGCTGTTATAACAATCAATGGCGTAATAGCTCACCCCGGTTATGCAAAAGGGCATCTGGTAAATGCGTTAAAAATTGCCGGAGAAGTTCTTGCTGCATTACCTACCAACGAGTTCAGCCCTGAGACTACTGAAGGCAGGCAAGGCTTTGTACATCCTTTGCGCGTAGAGGGATTGGCCGAAAGGGCGACGATAGAATTTATAGTAAGAGACTTTACACGGGAAGGCTTACAGGCAAATGCAGACAGGTTAAAAAGCATTGCAGAGCAAGTCCTTCAAAAGCATCCTAAAGCAACTATGGAATTTGCAGTAAAGGAGCAATACCGAAATATGAAAGAGGTGCTGGATCAACATCCGCAGGTGGCTACCTATGCTGCTGAGGCATATGAAAGAAGTGGCTTAACAGTAAAAAAACAAAGTATACGCGGCGGTACTGATGGAAGCCGCCTGAGCTTTATTGGTTTGCCTTGTCCAAACCTTTTTACTGGCATGCAGGGCATACATAGTAAAAAGGAATGGATAGGTGTAAGAGATATGAAAAAGGCCGTTGAAGTGCTTGTTAATCTCGTGAAGGTGTGGGAAGAAAAAAGCTAAAGAAAGGTTTTGATGCTTTGGTCGCCGCCATTCGTTCTCTGCTGTACATCGTTGTGTCACTCACTTATATCTTTAGGTTTTCTAATCAACAGGCTTTAGTCA
>JAQBNN010000267.1 GCA_028288505.1 Segetibacter sp.
CCATAATAATTTGGAAGCAAAGACAGTACCTTGTACAGCAAATCTTTTAAGGCGCTGCGGGGGTAACAAACTTTTAATACGCTGCTTTTAAATGAGCTACAATAAATTGTAGCGCTGCCCAACGATTTACAGATGAAGTGATTGCGACGCAACGATGATGCTACAAAGGCAAATGCTGGTATTATAAAAAAGATAAAATCACCAATAGTTAATTCACTATTTTAATTTCCTGTTGTAATGCTGAGTTATCATTACGCCTGTTTTCAAGCCAACCACTATACAGTAAGTTTTTATCGATAACGGGTTTAGGATAGAAAAGGCTTGCAACATAACCAACACCAATAACAATAAGATGACTATAAACCCCCAACATTAACTTGTTATGGGTAAAGTTATATTCGCCCATATCTACCAGCAAAGCAGGATTATTGCCAAGGCCAATAGGTGTTGAGGTAAGGAATGCATAAGCGGTAAAAATGATACAAGTAACCACGCCAATATTAACCCCTTGCCTATTAGCTCGGGCACTTAAAAGACCCAGCAAAAAGATGCCAACAATGCCTCCAGAAAAAATTGCATACAGCGTAAATACAATCCCAAGCACACCTTCACTTCCTGCTCTTAAATACAACCCACCAATAATGATTGAGATTAATCCTGATATAACTACCAACCACTTACTTGCAAATAAATACTGCTTGTCGGTTTTATTAGGACGAAACTTTTTATAGTAATCTTCAACACCAACAGCAGCTAACGAATTAAGGTCGGCACTAAGGCTACAGATAGCAGCAGAAATCATAGCAGCCAATATAAAACCAATAATACCTGTAGGCAGTTTGGTCATAATAAAATAAGGAAAAACAGCATCGGCACGCATACCTTGGGGCAAAGGTTGCTGGCGATAATAAACAAACAAAGCAGTACCAATAAACATAAAAAGTGTCCACACAGGTACGGTTAGTAATATACCCATCAACGAAGCTTTTATGGCTGCTTTATCTGTACGTGCAGTTAAGTAGCGTTGTACAACAGTTTGATCAGTACCATACTTCTGTATAGCATAAAAGGCGCCATTAATTGCCATTACTATAAAAGTAAGTTTAGTAAAGTCTAAGTCATAAGGCCCAAAGCCTGCTCTTCCGTTTTCAGCGGCAATATTAAACACTGCTGCCGGCCCTCCATCTACTGAAAATAGCAACACGGCAAAACAAATAATGCCACTTGCAAACAACATAAATCCCTGGAACACATCTAACCATATTACTGCTTCAATGCCACCTAATAAGTTCACCACTATTATTACCAATCCAACTATTGATATGATAACGAAAGTATTTGCACCTGTCATGCTTGTGAGTGCCAATGCTAATAAAAAGAACACCGTTCCCATGCCTGCAAATTGCCTCAGCACAAAGGCTAATGAGCTGTAATAGCGTGCAAATGTTCCAAAGCGTTTTTCAAAGTACTCATATGTGCTCAATCGTATCACTCTTCTATATAACGGCACAATAAACCAAATCACTCCCACTAAAACAATGGGCACCATCAACCCTTGCACCAACAAGATCCAGTTGGATGAGAAGCCGGTACCCGGATAGCCGAGAAAGGTTACGCTGCTGATTAGAGTTGCCAGTAACGACATGCCCAATGCCCATGCGGGTACCCGGTTCTTCGCTATAAAATAGTTCTCTGTCGACTTCTGTTTCTTAGCGAATCTAAAGCCGAAAGATAGGGTTACTAATAATAAAATAACAATGATGATGTAATCAATAATGTGAAGAGTAGGAGTCATATGGTTAGTAAGTTTTTAAGCAATCGTTATTTTATGTTTTACTTGTAAATAAGCTTATGGACTTGGCATTAGGAATTCTATTAAGCATCGTTGTGTCACTCACTTGTACAGTTTCCTGTTCTTCGTCATTGCCAGGAACGAAGCAACATTGCGGCTTTTCGCCTTTGCATCTTTGGGTGAAACAACCCTTTAAAACTTCCACAGGTTCGGCGACCAATCGTAGCTACCTGGCTTAATCGTTAAATACAACTCCTCTTTTCCTTCAACCTTCATTCTTATCACTCCAGCAGATAATTCCTGAACAGGTATCAGCTTTGTGAAATTTTGTGCCCGTATTAGGCATGAGGCTGTAGACCCACCTTCAACGATCAATTCTTTTATTGCTACCTTCTGCAACACCTGACAAACTACACCAATCATCTTTTCTTTTAACTCATTGGCGGTTGAATTAATAGTTACTTCACTGTCTTCGATTGCTATAATTGCCTTTCCACTTGCTGCTACCAGTTCAACTATTTTAAGACTCCATTGTTCGTTGTCTCCACCTTTTGCTAATATAATTTCCTCGGGCATGTAACTTACTGGTCCACCTTGCGCTTGCACTTCTTTTATTGCCTTCCTGCTTTTATTAAAAGTAGTGCCGCAAACAAAAAGCATTCGTTGTTCCCACTCATCTGTCTCAAAAACACTTGAAGCTTTTACTTGTAGCTGCATATGATCCAATAATGCTGTAAAGAAACCTGCTGCACCTGCTAACACTATCGTATGCTCAACTCTTTCGGCCCAAGTCTTTAAATCTTCATCTGCGCCCACTTCTGCCACTGCAATTCCTAAACATGGTAATAGTTGATCGGGTTTTATTACAGAAACTTCTTTAGTTCTAAGCATATCGGTAACTAAAGAACTTAGAATAGGAAACTCCGGGTCTTTTGAAAAGCTGCTTAAATGAATAGGTTTGTCCTTATAGTAATATTGTCCTTCTTTAATTGTCCTA
>JAQBNN010000278.1 GCA_028288505.1 Segetibacter sp.
TGTTGCATCTAAATTAAAACAAATATTTTTTGTGTACAGGCCATGGTCGTTCTATTAAGCATTGTTGCGTCGCACTCTTGTACTTTTAGTAGTCTTTTGGGCAGGATAATCGTTAACCAAATCATCCGTATTATTGTACTTATACAGTACCGCTGCTTAGCATTCCAACCATTATAGTTGTACACTTAAAACCTGCTAAACAGTTGAAAAATGAATTGTAAGTACAAGGATAAAACGCAACAATGGTGAAGAAAGGACGAATGTGGACTACAAAAAACAGAACGTACAGGAGATTGTTCTCCATTAAAATAATGCTTTCTTCGGGAACGATTGCGTAGAAAGGAATGTGAAAATAAATATGATAAAGGGTTTAAATGGAGAGACTTAAGTAAGTTTATGACTTCGTTTATGCTTGCTTTATTTTAGTTGCCCTTACTAGTTTACAAGTTAAACCAACTCGATATTTGCAGGTATAAAACCGAAAGGTTCAGCCAATTTATAATTAACTGCAGTAATATTTGATTATGGTAAAAAAATTTCTAGCAATTGCTTCCTCCCTTGTATTATTAAATGGAACCGGATTTGCACAGGCCGGTAACCCCAAAGCACAAAATTTTCCTGTTGTAAAAACCCCCACTTTTAAAAAAGATACCATTAACATTGTTTCTTTTGGCGCAAAAGCCGATGGTGTTACCTTAAACACAAAAAGTATTAACGATGCAATTAATGCATCTACAAAAAAAGGTGGTGGAGTTGTAGTTATACCACGCGGACTTTGGCTAACAGGCCCTGTAGTTTTAAAAAGCAATGTAAACCTGCACCTGCAAAGCGACGCTGTGCTTTTATTTACACCCGACTTCAATCAATACAAATTAATAGAAACTAACTGGGAAGGCCTTGCTGCAGTGCGCAACGAATCTCCTATTTCGGCCACTAACGCTGTAAACATTGGTATAACCGGCTTCGGTATTATTGATGGTTCGGGCGATGCATGGCGAATGGTTAAGAAAGATAAGCTTACTGAAAGCAACTGGAAACGATTAACTGAATCTGGCGGCTTTTTAAGTGATGATAAGAAAAGCTGGTTTCCAAGCCAGAAGTCTTTAGCGGGATCGAAAGTGAAATTGGCTGGAGTTATGGCAGAAGGCAGATCAATGCAGGAGCATGAAACAATTAAAGATTTCCTTCGTCCAAACTTAATGGTACTTACAAAATGTAAAGGCATTTTGCTGGAAGGTATTACTGTTCAAAACTCACCAGCCTGGTGCCTGCATCCATTAATGAGCGAGAACATTATTGTTCGTAACGTGAACGTGAAAAACCCCTGGTACGCCCAAAATGGTGATGGGATAGATCTTGAATCTTGTAAGAATGTAATTATAGAGAATAGTGTGTTTGATGTTGGTGACGATGGCATTTGTATAAAATCGGGCAGAGATGCAGAAGGCCGGAAAAGAAACATGCCTACCGAGAATGTGTTGATCCGCAATAGCGTGGTTTACCATGCACACGGTGGCTTTGTAATTGGTAGCGAAATGAGCGGCGGCGCAAGAAATATCTGGGTTGAAAACTGTTCTTTCATTGGTACCGATATTGGCCTTCGCTTTAAAACAACACGGGGTCGTGGGGGTATTGTAGAGAACATACATATTAAGAACATAAACATGAAAGATATTGTGGGTGAAGCCATTTTGTTCGACATGTATTATGCAGCACAAGACCCCATTGCATTGGCAGGAGAAAAGAGGGAACCTCCAAAAGTGCAAATGCTTCCTGTAAGTGAAACAACACCACAATTCCGCAACATTGATATTAAGAACGTGGTTTGTAACGGCGCTGCTAAAGGCATCTTTGTTCGTGGTATTCCTGAAATGAACGTGCAGAATATTTTGATGGAAGACCTCGTACTGCAGGCCGACAAAGGCGTTGAATGTACTGAAGGATCAAATATCCGCATTAATAATTTAAAGTTGATAACCAAGGAAACGAATCCTGTCATAAATGTCCATAACAGCAATAACATCACTTTTAATAAAGTCAATTTTAATGAAGGTGCTGAAGTATTGCTTAACGTTACGGGTGAAAAAACAAAAAATATTCAGTTGTTGGGTACAGACGTAAAGAAGGCAAAGCAAGGCGCGGCCTTTAGCTTTGGTGCAACAAGTAACGTACTGGAAATTAAATAGCAACAATGAAAGTAAAACAGCTCATAGCATTATCGATACTATTATTGTTGGTGCACCTGAATGTCTCCGCACAGCCAAAACCATTATCGCAGCAGATGGCAGCAACGGTAATGGAGATGTGGAAAGACTCGTTTTCTCTAGGCGCAGGAAAACCAGCTAAATGGTCGTACGACCAGGGCGTTATTCTAAAAGGTTTTGAAGGAATTTGGAAGAAGACCGGCGACCCGCTTTATTTCAATTACATACAAAAGAGCATGGACTTTTATGTAGACGATAACGGAAATATCAAAGGTTACAGGCCAACAGAATACAACATAGATCATGTAAACAACGGTAAAATTTTACTACTGTTATACAGGGTTACCGGTAAAGAAAAATATTGGAAAGCAGCTACCAAATTAAGAGATCAATTACGTTCCCATCCCCGCACTTCAGAAGGTGGCTTTTGGCATAAGGAAGTGTATCCTTCACAGATGTGGTTAGACGGTTTATACATGGGAACTCCTTTTTATGCGGAGTATGCCTACTTGTCAAAAGAGGATACCGCGTTTAATGATATTGCAAAGCAATTCATCTTAATGGAAAAGCATGCCCGTGATCCTAAAACAGGATTGCTATATCATGGTTGGGATGAATCAAAGCAGCAAAAATGGGCGAATAAAGAAACCGGTACTTCTCCTAACTTCTGGGGAAGATCATTGGGTTGGTATGCTATGGCTTTAGTTGATGTGCTCGATTATATGCCTGCTCAACATCCACAACGTAAAGAATTAATTGCTATCCTTAATCGTCTATCAGAAGCGCTTGTAAAAGTGCAGGACCCAAAAACGGGTACATGGTACCAGGTGGTTGATAAAAGAGATTTTAAAGGAAACTATCCTGAAGCTTCTGCCACGTCAATGTTTGTGTATGCTTTGGCAAAAGGTACACGCAAAGGATACCTTCCGATTAAATTTATAGATGTTGCACGTAAAGGCTACAAAGGAATAACGCAGATATTTATAAAAGCAGACACAGCCAATCAAACCGCAAATCTCATGGGAACTGTAATGGTTTCTGGTCTTGGCGGCAATCCTTATCGCGATGGTTCGGTTGAGTACTACCTGCGTGAGCCGGTAATTGTAAACGATCCTAAAGGCATGGGCGCTTTCATATTAGCTGCGAACGAAATGGAAATGCAATCAACCTTTCCCGTTGGAAAAGGTAAGGTGGTTTTGCTCGACAATTTCTTCAACAACGAAACAAAGAAGGATGCAACAGGCAATATAATAAGTTGGCATTACACTTGGGATGAAATGGCCAATGGTGGTTTCTCTTTGTTGGGAAATATCTTTGAACAACACGGTGCCACTACAGCCACTTTAAAAAATGCACCCACTGCTTCCAATCTTTCAAAAGCTGCTGTGTTTATTATTGTTGATCCCGATTCTCAAAAGGAAACGCCGCAGCCTAATTACATGAATGCGAAGTATGCCGATGTGCTTTACAAGTATGTGCAAAATGGTGGCGTCCTCGCATTGTTCACAAACGATAGTTCAAATACTGAACTCAAGAATTTCAACATACTGGCCGATAAATTTGGCCTGCGTTTCAACTACGATGGCAAAAACATGGTTCAGAACAACCAGTTCGAGCAGGGCCTAGTAAATATTCCCGCTAACCATTCAATTTTCAAAACCGCGAAAAAGGTATTCATTAAAGAGTTAAGTACGCTACAGGTTAAAAAGCCTGCGACGGCGGTGCTAACAAAAGATGGCGACAATATTATTGCTGTAGCAAAAGTGGGAAAGGGAACTGTTTTCGCTGTTGGTGATCCGTGGTTATACAACGAGTATATCGATGGTCGCAAGCTGCCGCTCGAATACGAGAATTATAAAGCCTCCGTAGATCTTGTGAAGTGGTTATTACAAAATGCAAAAAAGTAGCCGATAAGAAATTATGATACCAACGATAGTTTTTCATGGCGTCATCGTTGCGTCGCAATCACTTCATCAGCATTGCAATTGGCAGCAGTAGGGTTTAATCAAAATCAGGTTAACAGGGAAAGTAAATAAATACAAATAAAGAGATGTCAGTTATTAAAAGTTTTACTGGGTTTTGGAAGCAAGCAGTTTTTGCTGTTTGTTTATTTAGTGCAGGTTCTTCCTTTGCTCAGGATAAGGTTGCAGATAATATGTTGCTTTACCAACGTAGCTACGGCGGTTGGCCAAAACATATAGAAGAGGTAAAGATGGATTACAGCAAGGAGTTAACTCCAGAACAAAAGAAAGCAGTAATTGCCGACTCTCTTCATAAAGATGGAACCATCGATAACAAGGCTACCATTACTGAAATCAGGTACCTTGTAAAAGCTTACAAGCAGCATAAAAATCCAGCTTACCTCGCTGCCGCTGAAAAAGGAATTAGTTATTTATTAAAAGCCCAACATGCAAATGGTGGGTGGCCACAGTTTTATCCTGATTCAAGTTCATACCGTGCACAAATAACTTATAACGATAACGCGATGGTTAATGTGCTTACGTTATTATTAGATGTTGCTGAAGGTAAGAACGATATGGATATAGTAAATCGATCTTTAAAGTCACAAGCCCTTGCTTCAATAGAAAGAGGGGTAAATTGTATTGTAAAAACACAGGTGGTAGTAAATGGTGTACCAACAGTTTGGTGCGCACAACACGATAGGAAAACATTACAACCAGTGGCAGCACGAAAGTTTGAACCTGCTTCATTAAGTGGTAGCGAAAGTGCAGCTATAGTTGCTTTTTTAATGAAGCAACCATACCAGACCGCTGAAGTTAAAAAGGCAGTTAACGCTGCAATGGCTTGGTTCGAAAAATCAAAGGTTGCAGGTTTTGAATACAAGGAGATTGAAGATGCCAGCCTTCCTAAAGGTAAAGACAAGGTACTTGTTCCAAACCCAACTTCTACCGTTTGGGCACGGTTCTACGATATTGAAACCAACGAACCAATTTTTGCCGGCAGAGATGCTGTGAAAAGAAAAAAGCTAAGTGAAATAGAAGTTGAAAGACGTACCGGCTACGCTTATTATGGTGTTTGGCCTCAGAAGTTAATTGACAAGGATTACCCGAACTGGCTAAAAAAGAATCAATAATTGGAATACGGATTAACTAATACCCGGCAAAAGCTTCATGGCACCATTGTACTGGTTGCTGCATTAGTGTTTTCTCTTTCCTGCCTGGCACAAAAGAACACCATACAAAACAGGCTAGTTGTAGATGTAAACGGCAAAGGAGATTTTAAATCAATCCAGGCGGCCATTAATAGCTTACCCGTCTCTGCTGCAACTACCAGGACTATTTATATTAAGCCCGGAGTTTATAACGAGAAGATCTACATCGAAAAACACAACGTGGCCTTGGTTGGTGAGGATAGGGAAAAGATAATAATAACACAAGCTATCGCAAGAGACGAATGGAGGTGTTTACATAAAAATGATTGGGGGGTGGCAACGATAAATGTAAATGCTAACGATATAACTTTTCAGAACCTGACCATTACCAATAGTTATGGTTTTGATCTTAAAGGTGAAGTG
Organism: Segetibacter sp.; assembly: GCA_028288505.1. Taxonomy (GTDB): domain Bacteria; phylum Bacteroidota; class Bacteroidia; order Chitinophagales; family Chitinophagaceae; genus Segetibacter. The sequence goes on from JAQBNN010000278.1 coordinate 5,740, forward strand.
GTGGTTGACTGTGCTGCTGATACGGTAACCCATAAGAAAACAATAACAAAGAGCAGCCACCAGATGGCGTTGAGAACGATGAATGCAACAAGGCTTAGGGCCATTAATTGTCGCTTTCGTTCTTTTGGCGGTGATACTGTTAGTCCCTGGAATGTATCCAGGGGCATGTTCTATTTTAAAGACTGCGTGATGGAAGGTGGGGTTGATTTCTATTGCCCGAGAGGATGGGCATATGCCGAGAATTGCAAGTTTATTTCGCATAGCGGTCCTGCCGCTATATGGCATGATGGTTCAGTAGTGGAAGATTCTAAAACGGTACTGAAAAATTGCAGTTTTGAAGGATTTGATGGCTTTAACCTTGGCCGTTACCACAAGGATTCGCAATTCTACCTAATCAATTGTTCCTTTGCAAAAAATATGGCCGACAAGGACATATACATTGTACCCACTGATAATAAAATTAATTGGGGCAGAAGAGTATACTACCTTAACTGTCATAGAAAAGGCGGAGATTACAACTGGCATAAAGACAACCTGCATTTAGCAGGTTCTAGCTTGCAGGCAAAAGATATTACTGCCGATTGGGTTTTTAAAGGCAAATGGAAGCCAACAGTGTTTTAACTTTGATGAACTGTTTTTATTTGAGAGGTATACGGCAGGATGCAATGAAAAACAGAAAGTACAAGTGAGTGACACAACGAAGACGCCATGAAAAACTAATTATGGCAACAAAATCTTTAGAGCGATTATAACCATTGACTAAAACGAACGGCAATAAAAACTGATTATGATACTGTCAAAGAATAACTTAAAGAACATTAAAGCCGCAGGGGTTCCAGAAAATATTTTCACTCTCCCCGAAAAGGTTCTTCAATTTGGAACCGGTGTTTTACTGCGCGGCCTTCCTGATTATTTTATTGATAAAGCAAACAAGAAAGGAATTTTTAGTGGAAGGGTGGTAATCGTGAAGTCAACTTCAGCAGGCGGTACTGACGCTTTTACTGAACAAGATGGTCTTTTTACGCAATGCATTCGCGGTATAGAGAACGGACAAAAAGTTGAAGAAAACATCGTGAACGCTTCTATTAGCAGGGTGATATCTGCTAAAGAGCAATGGCAGGAAGCTTTAGACTGCGCTTCTAATCCTGAAATGGAAGTCGTGATATCTAACACGACTGAAGTGGGAATCGCCTTGGTCGAAACAGATAAAATTACTGATGCGCCTCCATCTTCTTTCCCGGGCAAGCTATTGGCCTTCTTGCACAAGCGTTACCAAGCTTTTAATGGCGATGCATCTAAGGGAATGGTGATCGTACCGACAGAATTGATTGTAGACAATGGAATTAAACTGAAGAATATTGTTTTACAACTTGCACAAATAAACAGTCTTGAAGGCGACTTTATACAGTGGTTGGAGAACAGTAATTATTTCTGCAGCTCGCTCGTTGATCGGATTGTTCCCGGTAAATTATCAGCAGATGAAAAAGCAGCTCTTGAAAATGAACTCGGGTATACTGACGAACTAATGATAATGAGCGAAAGCTATAGTTTGTGGGCTATTGAAGCACCGAACGAAATTGTAGCAGAGAAACTAAGTTTTGCAAAAGCGGATAGCGGGGTAGTAATTGCTCCCAACATTAATAAGTTCAGGGAACTTAAGCTTCGTTTATTAAATGGTACACATACTTTTTCATGTGGACTAGCTCATCTGTCAGGCTATACTTTTGTGAAAGAGGCCATGAAAGACGAAACGTTTGTAAGCTTTGTAAAGAATATTCAACTCCAGGAAATTGCTCCCGCAATCGCAGAGGGAGATGTGACTTATGAAATGGCCGCAGAATTTGCCGGGAAGGTTATAGACCGTTTTAAAAACCCTGATCTTGAGCATAAGTGGTTAGCCATCACCCTACAGTATAGTGGTAAAATGAAGATGAGGAACATTCCTCTCATTGTTAAACATTACGAGAAAAATTCGACAGCGCCCGAGTTAATGGCACTAGGTTTTGCGGCATACATACAGTTTATGAAAGTGAAAGAAGTGGATGGTGCTTTCTGGGGCACTTTTAATGGCCATGATTATAGCGTACAAGACGATAATGCCAATTGGTTTGCAAACCATGCTAATAACACTGATAATGCATCCTTAGTAAAAGCCGTACTTAGCAATGTATCTTATTGGGAAACCGATCTTAGTATTTTACCAGGCTTTGGGGAAGCTGTAACAGCCAAACTAGACCTGCTTAATTCAGGAGAAATAAAGGAAGCAATTAAAGAAACAAACACACAAAAAGTTTAAATACTTATTACATGCAAAAGAGTGTTTTGAAAGTTCATCCGAGTGATAACCTGGTGGTAGCACTAAGAGACCTTGCAATGGGTGAACAAGTACAACTTGATGGACGAACTTATACAGTAATAGAAGATATACCTGCAAAACATAAATTTAATGAAGATGATTTACATACCGGCGACAGGTTAACTATGTACGGTGTACTCGTAGGCAAAGCACAGTACGAAATTCCTGCGGGTTCAAGAATTTCTACTAGTAATGTAAAACATGCATCTACTGGTTTTGAACTAGGTAGCCGTAAAACCGACTGGCATAAGCCTGATGTTTCAAAATTTTCAAACAGGACTTTCCTCGGTTACCATAGAAGCGATGGGAGTGTAGGTACAGCCAATCATTGGCTCGTTATTCCTCTTGTATTTTGCGAAAACAGGAACATTGAAGTTTTAAAAGAAAGCTTGATTGATGAATTAGGGTTCGGCCGACCTAAAAAATATAACCAGCTTGCTCAGCAATTAAAAGGCTTGTACACTTCTGGCAAATCAGTTCAGGAGATATTAGATGTGCAGTTTAAAGAAGATGAGCAGCTACAAAAAAGTGAGCGATTATTTAAAAATATCGATGGTGTAAAATTTATAACACACGAAGGTGGTTGTGGTGGAATAAGGCAAGATGCACAAGCACTTTGCGGGCTGCTAGCCGGTTACATCACACATCCTAACGTTGCCGGTGCTACTGTGTTAAGTCTCGGTTGCCAGAACGCACAGGTGGCTATGCTTGAAGAAGAAATAGCTAAGCGTGCTCCAAACTTTGATAAGCCTCTGTATATTTTAGAGCAGCAAAAAATAGGTACTGAAACTGATCTTGTTTCACAAGCGCTTAAGCAAACATTTGCCGGACTGATGGTTGCCGATAAATATGAAAGAAAGCCTGCTCCAATAAGTAAGCTTTGCATTGGCCTTGAGTGTGGTGGTTCCGATGGTTTTTCGGGTATTTCTGCTAACCCTGCTATCGGTTATACCAGCGATCTTTTGGTTGCTTGCGGTGGCTCAGTTATCCTTTCTGAGTTTCCTGAGTTGTGTGGCGTTGAGCAGGAAATTAGCGACCGTTGTGTTGATGAAAGTAAAGCTGTTCGCTTTATTGATATCATGCGCAGGTATGGACAAAAAGCGAAAGACGCAGGTTCTGGATTCGACATGAATCCTTCTCCCGGCAATATAAAAGATGGTTTAATAACTGATGCTATTAAGAGTGCCGGCGCTGCTAAAAAGGGCGGTACATCTCCCGTTGCTGATGTGTTGGATTACCCAGAAAAGGTGACGAAGCAAGGGCTTAATTTATTGTGTACTCCTGGTAATGACGTGGAGTCTACAACTGCTGAAGTTGCTGCAGGAGCGAATGTTGTGTTGTTTACAACCGGCCTTGGTACACCTACGGGTAACCCTGTTGCACCGGTAATAAAGTTATCAAGCAACACTATTTTATCGAAGCGCATGCCCGATATTATTGACATTAATACCGGAACAATTATAGAAGGCGAAGAAACAATTGAGCAAGCCGGTGAAAGAATTCTGGATTATGTTATTAAGGTTGCGAGTGGCGAAATAATAGCGAAGTCGGTTAAGAACGGCCAGGACGATTTTATACCCTGGAAGAGAGGGGTGAGCTTGTAGGGTAGGTTATATGTTATAAGCGGGCAAGTTACCTTCATCTTATAACCTATAATTTACACTGTTTTCAATACCAACTTCGGTATTTCATAGCATCATCGTTGCGTCGCAATCCGTTCATCTTTTAGTTATATTATTTAGCAGCTGTAAAAAAATTATTGCCGCCTAATTAATAAGTAGAACGCTTGCCTTAAAGTAAAAAAATTAAACCGAAACTATCCTCATCGCATCGTGTTCTTTGTACTTGCACTCATGTTTTTCTCAGTGGTAAGTAATCTAAAAATTGAATTGCTGAATAAAATGCAAAAAGTACAAGTGAGTGACACAACGATGTTTAATAGATAGATAAAAGCCTACACATGAAAAAATTTCTTGACGAAAATTTCTTACTGAAGAATAAAACTTCTGAGCGACTTTACCATGACTATGCTAAAGAAATGCCTATTATAGATTATCATAATCACCTGTCGCCAGCACAAATTGCAGGCGATCACCACTTCGAAAACTTAACCCAGGTTTGGTTATACGGCGACCATTATAAGTGGCGTGCAATGCGGGCTAACGGCATTGATGAAAAGTATATAACAGGCAACGCCAGTGATTACGAAAAGTTTGAGAAGTGGGCGCAGACTGTTCCTTATACTTTGCGCAATCCCTTATATCATTGGACGCATCTTGAGCTGCAACGCTACTTCAATGTATATAAAGTTTTAAATGCGGACACAGCAAAAGAAATTTATGATGAGTGTACAGCAAAGTTGCAAACACCTGAATATTCCGTGCGCAATCTTTTGCGCAGGATGAATGTAAAACTGCTTTGCACCACTGATGATCCCATAGATAATTTAGAATATCACCAGCAAATAAAAGCTGAAGGATTAGATATAAAAGTGCTTCCTGCTTTTAGGCCCGACAATGCAATGAACGTTGATAATTCTGCTACGTTTAATAATTATGTTGGTAAAGTGGAAGCAGTTACTGATACAACGGTAACAAACCTGAATGAATTTTTAGATGCTTTAAAAACGCGCCACGAATATTTTGCTGCTAATGGTTGCAGCGTAAGTGACCATGGTATTGAAGAGATTTATGCAGAGGATTACACAGACGAGGAAGTGAATAAAATCTTTACAAAAATTCGTGCAGGTAATAACTTGAGCGAGTTTGAAAGAAGACAATTTAAATCTTTCATGCTGGTGCAATTTGCCATTTGGGATTGGGAGAAAGGCTGGGTACAACAATATCACTTAGGAGCATTGCGCAACAATAACCAACGTATGCTTCGCCTGCTTGGTCCTGATACAGGTTGGGATTCTATTGGCGATTTCTCCCAGGCAAGAAGCCTTTCTAAATTTTTAGGAAGATTAGATACAGATGATAAACTAGCTAAAACTATCATCTATAATTTGAACCCAGCAGACAATGAGTTAATGGCAACCATGATCGGCAACTTTAATGATGGATCTGTTGCTGGTAAAATTCAGTGGGGTTCAGGCTGGTGGTTCCTCGACCAAAAAGATGGAATGACAAAACAAATGAACGCGCTGTCTAACATGGGTTTACTTAGCCGCTTTGTTGGTATGCTTACAGATAGTCGAAGCTTCTTATCTTTTCCACGCCACGAATATTTCCGCCGCATACTTTGCAATATGTTTGGTGAAGAAATTGAAGATGGAGAATTACCTGACAACATAGACTGGGTAGGTAAAGTAGTGGAGGATATCTGCTATAACAACGCTAAGAATTATTTCAATTGGCAGTTTCTTGACGAGACTGTTGAGGAAGCAGTTTTAAGTACTAAGTTATAAGTTTTAAGTAGTAAATTATAAGTAGCAGCTCGTGAGCGGTCCAAGTTATATAGTTCGCTTTGTACTTGACTTGGTCTCTCAACCTAAACATAAAACCTACAACTCGTAAAAAATTTTTTTTTCATACACTAACTGATACTAATGATTTTAACTGAAGAAACTTCAACAAATACTTTTACAGCCCAGCTGGAGAAAATATTTGTAACAGAAGACCAGATCCTGGAGGAGTACAAACTTCCTTCAGAGATCCACCAAAAGTTTTACCTCTCCAACGGTGAGATGAAAGAGTGGAACGGAGACGTACACGAAGTATATTCTCCGATATGTATAAGAACTCTTGAAGGCTTAAAGCGAAAATTAATTGGTACTTATCCTGTATGTACACAAAAGGAAGCCGAGGAGGCATTAGAAGCCGCCAAGGCAGCGTACAACCACGGAAGAGGTGAGTGGCCGACGATGAGTGTTTCAGACAAAATTGTTTGCGTTGAAAACTTCACGAAGAAGATGCTGGCGCAGAAAGATATTGTTGTAAAACTTATCATGTGGGAAATAGGGAAATCGTATGCTGACTCAGTAAAAGAATTTGACCGTACTGTTGAATACATCTATGCGACTATTGATGCATTAAAAGATGTTGACCGCGAGTCTTCGCGATTCGAAATCGAACAGGGAATTGTTGCACAAGTACGTCGTTCGCCTTTAGGCGTTGTACTTTGCATGGGGCCTTTTAACTACCCCTTGAATGAAACCTTTACAACACTAATCCCTGCTATAATCATGGGTAATACTTTGTTGTTTAAACCTCCCAAGCACGGTACTTTATTACATTACCCATTATTAGAAGCATTTAAAGAGTCGTTCCCTAAAGGTGTTGTAAATACTATTTACGGTCGTGGTCATACCATTGTTCCATCTCTTATGGAGTCTGGCGATATCAACGTACTTACCTTAATCGGAAGCAGTAAAGTGGCTAACGAGCTAAAGAAAATGCATCCGAAAGTTAATAGGCTAAGAGCCATTTTAGGATTAGATGCTAAGAATGCTGCTATCGTTACTGCTAACGCTGATATTAATCTTTCAGTTCAGGAAACTGTGCTTGGTTCTTTATCTTTTAACGGTCAGCGTTGTACTGCAATTAAGATCGTATTTGTGCATAAAGATGTTGTGGATGAATTTTTAGAAAAACTAAAGACTGAAGTTGCAAAACTTAAGTACGGTATGCCGTGGGAAAAGGGCGTTTCATTGACTCCTTTACCGGAGCCGCATAAACCTGGTTATCTAACCCAATGTATTGAAGACGCGAGGCAAAACGGCGCAGAGGTAATCAACGAAAATGGTGGAGCTACAGTCGAGTCATTCTTTTATCCTGCCATTGTTTACCCAGTAAATAGAAAGATGAAGTTGTATCGTGAAGAGCAGTTTGGTCCAATCATCCCAGTGATTTCTTACGAGAGTATTGACGAGCCGATCGAGTACCTGATCGAATCAACTCATGGCCAACAGGTAAGCATATTCAGCAACGACAGTGTAGAAGTGGCCGCTTCAGTTGATGTATTGGTGAACCAGGTTAGCCGGGTTAATATCAATGCCCAATGTCAGCGTGGTCCTGATGTGTTTCCATTCACCGGTCGTAAAGACAGCGCTGAAGGAACCTTATCTGTAGTGGATGCCTTGCGTTCATTCTCTATTCGCTCATTGGTTGCCACAAAGCTTAACGACAACAATAAAAAGTTGATCAATGAGATTGTTAGTAACCACGAGTCAAACTTTTTAAGTACCAAGTTTATCTTCTAATGAAAAAGGTACTTTGCTTCGGTGAATTATTATTGCGGATATCGCCTTCAACAAATGAAAATCTTGCCGAAAGGCCAATGCTTTTATTTGTTGGAGGCGCCGAAGCAAATGTAGCAACTGCTTTAGCCGGCTGGAATATTCCGGTAAAGTATTGCACAGCTTTGCCCAATAACTTCATGTCGCAACATGTTATTCATTACCTCGAATACAAAGGCATTTATACTTCCTCAATTATAAACGCAGGAAACAGGATTGGTGTTTATTACCTTGCCCGTGGTGCTGATTTGAAAGGTAGTGTTGTATACGACCGAGAACGCTCATCGTTCTCAGAGCTAAAAAGAGGAATGATTGATTGGGATAAAGTTTTCCAGGACGTTTCATGGTTTAATTTTTCTGCTATAAATCCTGCGCTTAATGCAAATGTTGCGGATGTTTGCCTTGAAGCTTTAGAAGTAGCTGCACAAAAACATATAACGATATCAGTCGATCTTAATTACAGGTCGAGACTATGGAAGTACGGTAAAGAACCTATCGAAGTAATGCCGAAACTTGTAGAGTTTGCTGATGTAGTAATGGGCAATATTTGGAGCGCCAACACGATGCTCGGTACTGCTATTGACGAACATATTCACGATAAGAAAAGTAAGGACGCTTACCTCGCTCATGCAAAGGCAACATCTGTTGAGATAATCGAGAGGTTCCCGAAATGTAAGGTTGTAGCCAATACTTTTCGTTTCGATAGCGATGCTAACGATATACTTTATTATACCGCTCTTTACAAAGATGGCCAGCTTTATTCATCACCTGATTTTACTTGCCACGGTGTGGTAGATCGTTCGGGTAGTGGCGATTGTTTTATGGCTGGTTTAATTTACGGCCTCACTAAAAATCTTCCTTCACAGGAGTTATTGGAGTATGCTACTGCTGCTGCGTTCGGAAAATTACAGGAGATAGGCGATGCGACTAACAACGATGCTTTAACGGTGTTCCAGATTAAAGACGACCAGTCTTAATCTCATCTTACACTTCGCTAGAATTTTTCTTTGGTACCAACAGTATAATTGCTTCAACTTTTCTTGCGTCGCACTCTTGTACAGTTAGTAATTCTATTAAGCAAAACCTTAATAAGGTTGATATTAAGTTTATTTTATTGCTTGCAAAAGATAATAAGCACCAAACCCTTCAATCGTACATTGTAAAGGTGAAGGATCGGTTACGGCAAGGAGACCTTCAGAAATTTTCTGAAATTGCTTAGAACTGCGAGTGATTTCTGCTTGGAAGTTGTTCATGAATGTACCAATAGTACAAGTGAGTGACACAACGATGTTGAGTAGAAACCAACTGTTGGTCAACAAAATCTAACTCCTCTCCAATTGCGCCTGCATTCTTCTAACCCGGTCTTCTAATTTTTCACTCGTCATATTCTCACGCATGCTATCTACTTTTATTGGGAAACAAAAAGGGGTGAGCTTGGTGGGATAAGTAAGAATGATAGCAGACTGCTGTATTCTTTCAAGCATATTTCTTAGTCGCACTTCTTCCATTTGTTGCTCCATTACTTCGTTAAATGCTTGCCTTACCAATAAATTTTCAGGATCATATTCACTAAATACATTGAACAATAAACTAGCAGAGGATTGCAGGTGCCGTGCCTTCTTTTGCTCACCGGGATAACCTTGAAATATTAAGCCCCCGATAACAGCAATGTCCCTGAATTTACGGCGCGCCATCTCTGTTGAATTTACACTACGTTGGATATCTGCAAAGAGATCTTCGGTAGCAAAGAGTTCGTACACGTTACTATCGTCAACAGGAATGGGTTGATCACTTAATAACTCAAAACCATAATCGTTCATCGCTAACGAAAAAGTAATTGGTGTAATACGACTAATGCGATACGCAAGAACAGCAGCCATCGCCTCGTGAACAAGACGGCCTTCGAAAGGATAAACAAACAGGTGAAAGCCATCCTTTGTTTCAATCTGTTCGATCAATAATTCGTTCTCACGAGGTACATGTGATAGTTGCTCCTGTAGCTGGAACAGCGGTTCCAATACGCGAATTTCAACATCCTCTACATTCAATAACGCCTCGTTGAATTTGCGTCGCAACATCATACCAAGGTTAGATGATAAAGGCATGCGGCCACCTTGCCAGCTTGGTACTATTGATTTTTTGGAGTTTGATTTTCTTACAAGAACAGTAAGGTCTTTTATCATTACCAGTTCACAATTTCTTCCGGCTAACGTAAACACGGCTCCAGGTTCTAACCGGCTGATGAACCACTCTTCAATCACCCCAATGTAGCCGCCGGTCATGAACTTTACTTTAAGCATTGGATCGCTTACAATAGTACCTATGTGCATTCTATGACGCATGGCTATTCGCCTGTTCTTTATGCGATATGTTCCTGTCGCATCAACTTCTACTTTTTTATATTCATCGTATTGCTGTAACGCTACACCGCCACTTACTATGTTGTGTAAGATCTGCTTCCATTCTTCTTCTTGTATGTCAGCAAAGCAATAAGTACTTTTTACTTCATCAGAGATATCCTCTGGCATAAAGCCTTCGCCTACTGCAAGTGTAGACAGGTACTGAATTAACACATCGAAACAAAGCAAGCGCGGATCGCGACTTTCAATCAGGTTTTCTTCCATCGCCTGCTTTAACGCTGCTGCTTCAACCAACTCGAGAGAATGTGTAGGAACAAAGTAGATCTTACTAACCTTACCCGGCTGGTGGCCGCTACGACCAGCCCGTTGTAAGAAACGTGCAACACCTTTTGGTGATCCAACCTGTATAACCGTTTCAACGGGACGAAAGTCAACACCAAGATCGAGACTTGCTGTGCACACAACAGCTTTTAGTTTAGTAGTATGCAATGCTTCTTCAACCCAGATTCTTAGCTGGTGTTCAATACTACCATGATGCAAAGCAATAGCACCGGCAAGATCTGGTGCAAGCGTTAGCAACGTTTGGTACCAACGTTCACTCATGCCTCTTGTATTAATGAAGATGAGTGTTGTTGTGTTGGCTCTTACTATATCAACAACTTTTTCTGCAAGGTTTAAACCGAGATGACCAGCCCATGGAAACTTTTCAATTTCATCGGGCAGCACTGATTCTATTTCGATATTCTTTTTTATCGCTGCTTTTACAATTGTACCGTTCGTAATACCAAGTAACTTTAGTGGAGATAGTAAAACTTCTTTTGCTTCATCGAGGTTACCAATGGTTGCGCTGATGCCCCAAAGTGAAATGGGGTGTTCATCTTTATTTGTAGATGCGCTCAGCTCGCCATTTACGTCTAGCGATTTTCTATTTCTTTTCAACCCGATTATTCTTGACACAGCAAGTTCTACCTGTACGCCGCGTTTGCTTCCCAGCAACTCGTGCCATTCGTCTACAGCAATTATTTTAAGGTTAGTAAAAACAGTTGGATAATCTTTTTGTGCGAGTAATAAGTGTAAGCTTTCCGGCGTAATCACTAATATTTCGGGCATGCTTCGCTTTTGCCTTGCCCGTTCATTTACGTCAGTATCGCCATTTCTTATACCAACCTGCCAATTCATTTCTAATGCGTCAAGTGCTTCTTCCATTGCCCGTGCTATGTCTTTAGCCAATGCTCGTAGCGGCGTTACCCAAAGCAGTTGTAGGCCGTTCTTCTTTTTACTCTTATAATCTTTTGGATGGGTATTTATAAATTGAACAACTGCTCCAAGAAACACAGAATAGGTTTTACCATAACCCGTAGGCGCATTCACTATCCCGCTATTGCCTTCAATAATTTGTTGCCATGCATCTTGTTGAAATGCAAAAGGCTTTCTTTCCTGTGCTGTTAGCCACTTGATGATTGTTTTATATCCCGGTGTTTGTTGAAGCTTCAATGTAAATGCGAATGGTAAATGCAAAAATGCGTAACTATTGTTGTTACTTTTTCAATTTACATTTTAAAATAGGATTTTGTTTACAGGCATTTGAGCCTTTGGTCATCATCGTTGTGTCACTCACTTGTACAGCATCGCTTTTATCGTCGTTGCGAGGAACGAAGTAATCTGCTCGTTAATTATAAACCTGCTTATTTTGATACATCAGTTTGCTTCGTCGTGCCTCCTCGCAATGACGTGCTTCTTCTGGTTCATTTTGCTTATGTCATGAAGGTGTTTTCTCGTTGCCTATAATACTTAGAGTACAAGAGTGCGACGCAAGAGAAGCTTAATAGAAGTATTACTGCCTGGTACAAGAATATTAAGATATGAATTTTAGTGAGCTTAAGATGTAGTAGGCTTTCCATAAACCTCCAGCATCTTTTTCAAATCATCTAACGTATTTATCTCGTCAACCGTTTTATCTTTTCGCCAGCGGCTCATGCGGGGGAAGCGAAGCGCAACGCCACTCTTGTGACGGTTGCTCGCTGCAATACCTTCGAAGGCGAGCTCGAAAACCAAGGTTGGTTTAACGGTTCTTACAGGGCCGAATTTTTCTATGCTGTTTCTTTTTACAAAGGCATCAATTTCGTTAAACTCTTTATCTGTAAGTCCGCTATAAGCTTTTGCAAACGATACTAACTTGTGGCCATCGCGAACAGCAAAGGTGTAATCTGTATACAAGTTACTTCTGCGGCCAGAGCCTTTAGCAGCGTAAATCATAACGGCATCAATAGTTAGCGGGTCGATCTTCCATTTCCACCAATCACCTACTTTGCGGCCAACCTGGTAAGCGCTTGATCTTCGTTTTAACATAAAACCTTCTGCACAAAGATCTCTTGATGTTTCACGCATTACAGCCAGCTCGTCCCATGTTTTAAACTCAACGATGGGTGAAAGAATGATAAGACTTGACTGCAACGGTTCAATGATGGCTTCAAGTTGTTTCCTTCTTTCAACTAAAGGCTTACTGCGCCAATCTTCGTAATTGTACTCAAGCAGATCATAAGCGAAGAAAGTTATAGGTGCCTCCTGTAACTGTTTTTTAGTGATGTTTTTACGGCCTATTCTTGTTTGTAATAACGCAAAAGGCAAAGGTTTTTTATCAACGCTTGGAATGATCTCACCATCTAACACAACGCCATCTGGAAGTAAGTCTTTTAATACTGCATACTCGGGAAACTTCTCTGTCATCAGGTCTTCTCCACGACTCCATACAAAGAGTTCATTGTTGCGTTTTATCATTTGTCCGCGTATGCCATCCCACTTCCATTCAACCTGCCACTCATTAGGATCACCAAGGGTTGAAGGCGGCTCATCTAATGCATAAGCAAGGTAAAAAGGGTAGGGCTTCGAGTGATCAACAATAGACGCCGACTCATTCAGCAACTCCTCAAAACTTGTAGTGGACGGATCCCAGTTGCCGCTTATACGATGTGCGATAACTGAGGCTTCAAGACTGGTGAATTTTGATAACGCGTTCACCATCATCTTCTGGCTGATACCAATTCGAAAAGCGCCGGTAATTAATTTATTAAAGACAAACTTTTCATTCTGGTCCATGTAGCTCCAGCTATCAACTATAAACTTTCGCTTTACAGCTTCATCTTGTTTTTCAATTTGTTTAAATGTTTCTATGTAGTAACTAAGTGAATGATCGTGCGTATTTAATAATTCATCATCTGGCTCGGGAAGAAGTAACGCAATTGTTTCAGCAAGATCGCCTACTGTATGATAGCTTTCGCCAAACAACCAACCCGGAAGTTTAGCTTCTTCAACGCACCATGTAATAAGTTGAGTACTGTTAACTGCACGACGTGGCTTACGACCGCTGAAGATGGCAATCACCCAAACTTTATCTTCGTTTTTTGCATTAGCAAAATATTCAGACAAAGCCTCCAACTTCTCATTTGTTTTAGAAGTTGTTCCCAATACTTTTACCAGTTCAGCAAAGTGCTTCATGGGTAGAGTATAAGAGTTTATAAATTGTATCGTATTCCATTTTCAAATCTTCAAATTTTCAAATTGCCTCATTCGTAGCGTCAGCAGTTGCTTCAATATCTTCATCGTTACCATACTCTGTCTTTACTTCTGCTGCTTCAATTCCGATATCATTTAAGTACCTGCTGAAAGCCGCTTGAAATCCATGCGTAACAAAAACTTTTTGTGCACCGGTTGCTTTTACAGCATCCAGTAATCCTGCCCAGTCAGCGTGATCACTCATTACAAAACCTGCGTCAGCATTGCGTCTTCTTACGTTGCCACGAACTTGCATCCACCCGCTGCACACGCCAACACTGTGTGGTGTAAATCGTTTCATCCATGGCGAACTATCTGCGCTCGGCGGCGCTATTACAACACTTGCTTTTAATGTTTCCTTTGGCGTGTCGACTGTAATTCTTTTAACTTCCGGAAGATCATGTCCTGCGGTTCTTAGTGTTTCATGCAGGTTGTAAACTGCACCATGTGCGAAGATGGTATCAGTGATGGCAGCAACACTTTTAATTACACGCTGTGCTTTACCAAGGCTGTATGCAAGCAACACACTTGTTCTTCCGTCGGCTTTATTTTCTGTTACCCAATCTTGTATTTCTTTATCTGTTTGCTGCTGCGATTTCCATTTATAAATGGGAAGGCCGAAAGTAGATTCTGTAATGAATGTATGGCAGCGAATTGGTTCGAAGTCTACACTAATTCCATCGCTTGTTGTTTTATAATCGCCACTAAAAACCCATACTTCTCCATCTAGCTCAAGTCGTATTTGCGAAGAGCCTATGACATGGCCTGCAGGATGAAAAGAAACCTGTACACCGTTAATAAAAATCGTCTCATTCCAATCTACCGTTTGGTAATCGTTATCGCCCAGCCTTAATTGTAAAATTGGTTTTGTATACTTATGGCACAAGTAAGATTTCGACCCGAAGTAAGCGTGATCGCTGTGGCCGTGTGTTATTAAAGCTTTATCTACCGGCCGCCACGGGTCGATGTAAAACTTACCCGCTGGGCAGTATAAACCTTTATCTGTAAATTCTATTAAAGCCATTCCAATTGTTATAGCTAATAAACTATAAAAACTCTGCCATTCAATTGTTTAAGATTTGGTTGCCGCCTTTATAGCTTTACTCAACATCGTTGTGTCACTCACTTGTACTTGTATAGCGTTATTCAACAGAACATGTTTTGCTAAGCAATGAACAAATAGTACAAGAGTGCGACGCAAGTAAAGCTTAATAGAAATATAATGTTTAGTACATAAAAAAACTTCATACTGAAACAGTATGAAGTCTGTATAAAAAGAAGTGTTTATGCTAATTAGTAATTACACTTTTCACGTTGCCGTTTTGCTTCTTTACGAAGTATAATTTTTTGTTTTCGAGGTAGTCGGGCTTGCCGGCAACCTTTTTACTCTGTACCGGTTGAAGGTCGAACTGGTTGAATACAACAAACTCTTTATCGTTAAGATTGTTTACAAGATTATGCCTATGTTTCATCAACAATTTTCCGAAATGAAGAGTTGATTCGTAACCCTTAAAAACCATATCGCTAGGCCTGCTACCATACTTTGATTTGTACAGCGCAGTGATCTCGTTTGCCAGGCCATCTTTTAAGAAATAAAAAGGAGTAGAGTATACAATGTCGACGTTCCTGCAGTCGTTTTTGTCCAGTTCCTTAATACCATCCCATGTAGGCATGCCAATAGCGGTGACGCGGTAATTGCTCGCAGTGTTTATTGTTCTTACCACCTTCAATCCAAAATCTTCAGTGGGAGAAGCAACAAAAACAACGTTGTTCGCCATACTATCCAACTTTGTAGTTAGTTCCGTAGCAGAAAACGTTGCTGGATTAAGTGTGACCCATTTAATTTTAAGAGGGATTGAAGAGGTTTTTTTATTAAGATCGGTGATAGTGCTTTGAATGTAATTTTCTACTGCACCCGGCTTTCTTATAGCAACGATCGTATTGCCGGTATAATAGGACTGCATATGTTTATACAAGCCTTCTAAGTGTGCCTGCAACGATGAGTTGATCAGGACAAAAAAAGGATTGCCATTTATTCCAACATAGTTAGGATAAGTAGCAGAGATAAGCGGAATGTGTTTACTTAAAGCCTGGTCAGCAAAAAGTTTTAGTTCTGCAGGGTTCGTGATAGAAGCTATGATTAACCCGGTATTTGTAAAATCGCTGCTGCTAAAAAGATAGCTTAACGATGCTGCGGTTTGCTTAGAATCATATACTAATATTTCGGCCTGCATTCCTTCTTCAGCAAGTGTTTCAACTGCCATCATTACACCGTGGTAAAACTCTAAACCGGGTAATAAGGTTTTTGGCAAAGTGCTTTTGCTAAACTTATAAATTGATCCTTCGAAAGCTTCATTTAAATAGAGTGGCGCAAATACAGCAATCTTTACAGGTTTTGCAAAAGGGTCTTGTGCAGTTACTTGGTGGGTAACAAAAACAAAGAGCATTAGTGAAAAGCAAAACCGGTAAAATTTGTTCATCGTAAGATATTTTTGCACGTTAATCAAAATTGATGCCTATTCCCATTCGATGGTGGCGGGTGGCTTGCTGCTTATATCGTAAACAACGCGATTAATTCCTCTTACGCTATTAATGATTTCGTTCGAGATGTGTGCCAGAAATTCATAAGGAAGATGTGCCCAATCCGCAGTCATACCATCTACGGAAGTAACTGCACGTAAGGCGAGTGTGAATTCGTAAGTTCTCTCATCGCCCATTACACCAACACTCTTAACCGGCAATAAAATTGAGCCTGCCTGCCATACAGAGTTATAGAGGTTGTATTCTTTTAATCCCCTCACATAAATGTCATCTGCTTCCTGTAGCATTTTAACTTTCTCTTCTGTTACTTCGCCTAAAATTCTAATTGCAAGGCCTGGCCCGGGAAAAGGATGTCGATTAATCATATCTGTAGGAATGCCTAATTCAAGACCTACTTTACGCACTTCATCTTTAAACAAATATTTTAAAGGTTCTACTAGCCCTAGGTGCATCTTCTCTGGAAGACCGCCAACATTATGGTGCGACTTTATGGTCACAGAAGGTCCATGCACGCTTACACTTTCAATAACATCAGGATAAATGGTACCTTGTCCTAAGAAATCGATTCCTGTAAGGTTTGTTGCTTCTTCCTGGAAAACATCTATAAATAGTCTGCCAATTGTTTTGCGTTTTGCTTCAGGATCAGACTGGCCTTTGAGCTCGTTATAGAATAGGTCTTTCCTGTCAACACCTTTTACATTTAGGCCAATGGTTTTGTAGGTTTCCAAAACCTGTTCAAATTCGTTCTTGCGCAAAACGCCATTGTCTACAAAAATGCCATGGAGCCTGTCGCCAATTGCTTTGCTGATTAAAGTTGCAGCAACGGTACTGTCAACACCACCGCTTAGTGCCATAATAACTTGCCCGTTGCCTACTTGCTGCTTAATTTTTTCAACGGTTTCATTTACAAAACCTGCCGGAGTCCAGTCTTGCGTGCAACTGCAAATATTTACAAGAAAGTTGAATAATATTTTTTTGCCTTCTACTGAATGATATACTTCAGGATGAAATTGTAAAGCATGCAGAGGTTTGCCATCGTGACCTTTTTTGCGATAAGCAGCTACGGGAATATTTGCCGTGGTAGCTAGTATTTCAAAAGGTTCTGGTAATTCTAAAATCGTATCTCCATGGCTCATCCAAACCTGCGAAGTATCTGATACACCTGCCAGTAACACATCCTCCTTTTCAATATGTAGTTGTGCCCGGCCATATTCGCGCTTGTTGCTCTTTTCTACTTTGCCGCCGTAAAGCTTAGCAGTAAGCTGAGCGCCATAACATATGCCCAAAATCGGCAACTTTTCGTTCAAACTCTTTACATCAATAACTGGAGCTTTATCATCATTTACCGAAAAGGGTGAACCGCTAAGAATGATACCTTTCAGGTTTTCATCGGGAGTGAAATCTTTATGATAAGGCACGATCTCGCAAAAAACATTTGCTTCACGTACTGCTCGCGCTATCAATTGTGTATACTGACTTCCAAAGTCCAGTATTAATATTTTTTCTGTCATAATGTAAGAACAATAACGTTTGTAAAAACTGTGCGAAGGTAATTTAAAATAAGTAGCAGCTATTGGCAACATCTTCTTAAATAATAAAAAGAAAGATCCACACATTCAACTTTATTTACAATTTTTGTTACCCCAAACCAACCTGCGATGTTACACAACCTAAAAACTACCTGCTCTATATTTTCAATTGTTCTTATTACGTCGTGTAATTTTGTGGGAGAGACTGTAAGAGGAAATGGGCATCTTCAATCAGAACAAAGAACAGTTGGCAGCGCAACAAATTTTGATGTGCAAGACCCGATTGAAGTATTTATTAGTACTGGCGAATCGAGTGTTAGGGTTGAGGCAGACGTTAATTTATTGCCTTACATTATTACTGAAGTTAATGATAACGAACTCGAAATTAAACTGAGAGATCATGTAAATGTTTTTCCAAGCAATCCTATTAAAGTATACATTTCATCGACTGCAGTTAGCAGCTTAAACCTTACAGGAAGTGGTGATATTACTACTGAAAGCATGCTTTCTTCAAACTCCGAAATGGGTTTTAAAATTACCGGTAGCGGGAACATTAAAGCAACCGTAAACGCACCTGAAGTACATGCAACAATAACCGGCAGCGGAAATTTAACCATTGATGGAGAAACACAAAATATAACTGTTAGTATAACAGGTAGTGGAAACTTTTCAGGTGATCAGTTAAAGGCCGAAAATGCAACTGCAAAAGTTACCGGAAATGGCGAGGCAAGTGTGTTTGCTGATGCAAATTTAAAGGCACATATCCTGGGAAGTGGAAACATTAAATACCGCGGTAATGCCAATGTAGTTAGAAGGGTAACCGGCAGCGGATCTGTTGTAAGACTTAACTAATTGTAAAATTATAAAGTTAGAAGGTTCAATAATTTTGAGCCATAGTTCGGTAATACTGTTAAGCATCCGTTGCGTCGCAAACTTGTACAATTTTTTCTTTATTCAGCTTTGCCTACAACTGATTCCATCGCCTTATATTCAGGTGCTCCCTATTTGTAAATCAATTGCAGCTTCAAATACTTTTGATTTGCTCTATTCTTTTTTAAGTCGTTGCCCCATAGAGTTACTTACAGTACAAGAGTGCGACGCAACAATGTAAAATTGAAAAGCTTAAGCTGGAAACATAACTAATGACTTACCGTTTTTACTGCCCCACAACCGGTTAGTTTTTTATTTAAAACGTATGATTTAAGAACCCGACATTTGCAAAAAAATTAAAAGATGACGTGGAAGGAGCGGGTTTTATTGTTGTTAATGGCGGCTATCAACTTCACCCATATACTCGATTTTATGGTGATGATGCCACTGGGAAATTTCCTGATGCCTTACTTTCATATTAGCCCTAAGCAGTTTAGTGTACTTGTTGCATCTTATAGTATTTGCGCAGCAATCTCCGGTTTTTCAGCTGCCTTTTTTGTTGACAGGTTCGACAGGAAGAAGGTTTTGCTTTTTGGGTATATCGGTTTTATAATAGGAACCATTTGTTGTGGTATTGCACCTTCTTATTACTTGTTATTAACCTCCAGAATTGTTGCAGGCTTGTTTGGTGGATTAATTGGTGCGCAGGTATTAAGTATTGTTGCCGATACTTTTCCTTACGAGAGAAGAGCATCGGCAATGGGTATACTATTTTCAGCTTTTGCGCTTGCATCAATTATAGGTGTTCCTTTCTCTTTGTTTATCGCTGGTAATATTAGCTGGCACGCTCCCTTTATTTTGATAGGTGGTTTAGGCATAATAGTAACCCTGGCTGTTACCAAGTTTTTGCCACCAATGAAAAATCATTTACTTAGTGGTGATAGTCTACGTGAAACGCCTCTGCAGGTTATAAAAAACATAACCGAAAGCAGGACTAAAATGTATGCCTTGTTATTAAGCGGTTGCTTAATGCTTGGCCATTTTCTTATCATTCCGTTTCTTAACCCTTATATGGAAATGAATGTTGGTTTTAGCGACAATCAACGTAACCTTGTTTATATGGTTGGTGGCGTGTCGAGCTTTATTGCAGCACCAATTATTGGCCGTCTTGCTGATAAGTTTGGCAAGCACATAGTGTTTACCATTTTTACCATCCTGTCTTTAATACCAATTTTTCTTATTACAAATATGCCGGCCATAAAATATTATTACGTGTTGATGGTTACAGGTGTTTGGTTTGCATTAAGTACAGGCCGGGGTATACCCGCACAGGCAATTATAAGCAATGTAGTACCACCCGAACAGCGGGGAAGCTTTATGAGTTTTAATAGTTGTATTCAGCAATTATTTACAGGGCTTGCTTCACTAATTGCAGGGCTTGTAGTGTTGGTGGGCACCGATGGTAAGATCTTGCATTACTCATGGCTAGGCTATTTAAGTATTGCTATAGTTTGCAGTTGCATTTTTATTGCACATGCAATACAGGTAAAACCCCAAGCACCTGTTGAAGCTGTTATTAGTTAATACGATAAACGGGGTAGCGCATGTGCGCCGGCTCGTAGTAAGGTGAATTTTTATAAATAAAGTTGAGCTGGGCAGGAGCAGATTTTGCAAACACAGGATCCGCTTTTTTCTTAGCCTCTAGTTGCTGCTTTAGTTCAGGGTGAGCTTTAATGTATTCTGCTGCAACATCTTCCCAACGGTAATCGCTATATCCTTCTTTTTGCTGAAGTATAGCGTCGAAATAATTCCAGGCAAAATAGCTGTCCTCGGCAGTAGGTTCAAGCATTTCAATTAAAAATCTTTTAGCCGACTGATTAGTGCTTATAATGTAATCCCCTTTTAAAAATCTGATCTCTTGTATCTTTTTGCTTACCACAACGTCAGCGTTTCTGTGGTGTTTCTCATAAGGTCTTGCACTGCTTTTGTAATCTTCTATTCTGTAAGCTTCCACATTAATAACAGAATCCTTTTGTAACCGTTTTAATTGAACGTTATTCAATTTCAAAAGGTCAATTACCTCGTGCCATCCTTGTGGAATTACATAAAACTTTGGAGCAGTAACTATATTATTACCTTTAAAATAATTATAGTATTTCACCTGGCGTGTAAAAGGCTTTGAATGATCGTAGAACAATCTGGGCATTCCTGTTACTTCGCTCGTTTTGGTTCCTGGCTCGTAGCCTAAAAATTTTATTTCATCTGTTTTGCTGCTATCTGCTACCCACGTCAGGGGAAATTGTTGTTGTGCTAAAACTTCCTTCTGGCTGTGAAGTTTCCAGGCCTTTAAAGCACTTGCTTTTGCACTGCTTTGTTCTACTACACTTTGCATTAACGCGTAGGTTGCCCATACTCGCTTATCAAAACTCTTCAACATATGGGTTTCAGGCACAAAGCCAATGGTTTGGAAGAGAGCCGCATAGCCACTGCTATACCTTGGGAGATCATAAAAGGCCAGCCACCCTTTTTCAGGGTTTGCATCTTCAAAATTTACATAAGGGCACATGGGCCAGTTTTTCTGGTGCATACTTTTGTAAAGGGCCGGTTCAAATTCGTCGTGTAGGAACTTTCCCAGTGCCCCTCCAATTTTACTATGCTGCGAGGTAAGCAGGGTCATTGTATGCTGGTAGTCTGCGCCATCGCTTACATGGTTATCCACTAAAATCTCAGGGCTTAAGTAATGAAATATTTGGGCGAAGGTCTTAGCATTCTTTGAATCGTACTTAGTGAAGTCCCTGTTAAGATCAAGGTTTTGCGCATTTCCTCTAAAACCATAGCTTTCGGGTCCCTGTTGGTTAACCCTAGAAAAGTTATTTCGGTTTAAGGCTCCTCCAATATTATACACAGCAATAGCTGCAAATATTACATTAGATGGCGTTTTAATCTTGCCCGAAGCATAGTCTCTCATTAGCATCATAGTTGCGTCAATCCCGTCTGGTTCTCCGGGATGAATTCCATTGTTTATCATCACAATAACTTTGCCTTGCCGCTGCCACTTTTTTGGTTCAAAAGATTTGTCTGCAGAGAAAGTAACAAGGTGTAATGGATAACCAGCGTCGGTTTCTCCAAATGATTTTAACTGTATTGTGCTATACTTCTCATCCAGTTTTTTATAATACTCAATCGTCTGAAAGTAGGTGCTGCTTTGTTTTCCAGCTGATTTTTCGAACGGAGTAATGGAGGATTGAGAAAACCCTGGCATAGCTAAAATTAAAATGTATGTTATTGCGATAACTTTTTTCATTAATTTCCCCTTATAATTTCATTAAAAATAATGGAAAATAACCACAGGATATTACTGGCAGAAGATGAGCCTAAATTAGGTCAAATCATTCAGGAAGAGTTGAACAGGCAAGGGTACCAAACCGATGTTGCGTATGATGGATTAATCGCTGAAAAGCTTTTTAACCAGCACCCATATTCAATGGTTTTACTCGACGTTAATTTACCCTACAAAAATGGTTTAGCACTTTGTAAAGAATTTCGGGAAGCAAAAAAAAATGTGCCTATTATTATGTTGACCTCCCTTGGCGAGATAAACGATAAGATGGACGCATTTAACCTTGGTGCTGATGATTACATTGTAAAACCTTTTCACTTCAATGAACTGTTTGCCCGAATCAAGGTTTTTTTAAAGAGAACAGACTCTGCATCAGAAGCAGGAGAAAAGTTAGTTGTAGGAGATCTTGAGATTGACTTGCTAGATAAAACAGTTACAAAAAAAGAGCAGGTAATAAATCTCACAGCCAAAGAATTCGCCCTACTCGCTTTGCTGGCAAAACAAAAAGGGAAGGTGATATCAAAACAAGAAATCCTTGAAAAAGTTTGGGGACTAAGCTTCGATACAGGTACCAATACCATTGAAGTTTACATTAGTTTTCTTAGAAATAAGCTAGACAAACCTTTTGATACAAAACTTATTCATACTAAGCCGGGCTTCGGGTATTTTTTAAAGGAACTATAATTCAATGTCACTTAAGTTCCGATTTACCCTTGTATTTAGCCTCCTGATCTTTATAGTATTAACGGTCTCTTCGGTGGCTATTTATCTTCTTAATGAAAATTTTAGGCAAGAGGAATTTTTAAAAAGGGTAAAAAACGAAGGAGAAGAAGCATTTACTTTCTATTCCCACTCTCCCAATAACATTGAAGAAATAAAGTCCAAGCTCCAGTACCAGGTTTTTACTTCATTACCTAAGCAACAGAGTATTATACTCGATGCTTCCTATAAAACTATTCTATCAGTTCCCGAAAGTTCAAAAGGAGTAATCAACCAGGAAAAGTTAGCAATTGCAGCGAAAAAGAACGTTGTTTTTTACAATGATGGAGACAGAGAAACGGTAATCCTCAAAAAGTCTCTTAGTACTGGTTCTATCTATATCGTAACATCAGCATACGATTTCTTCAGCCGAAGAAAGAACGACAATCTTAGAACAATCCTGGTATTTACTGTGCTGGGAGGCTTTCTGCTGGCCGGTGTACTTGCCCTCATTTCAGTAGATCGGGTAATTACTCCCCTTAAAAATCTACAACAACAAATTCAGCAAATCGGCGAAAAAAACCTCCCCGATCGAGTGAAAATTCCCAAAGACAGTGATGAAGTTGCAAAAATAGCGACAAGTTTTAACGAGATGCTCAGTAGGCTTCAGCATGCATTCGAAAGTCGAAAAAACTTTGTGCAGCACGCCTCTCACGAATTACGTACGCCCTTGGCCACTATGCTGGCACAAACAGAATCGGCCCTAAACCAAGAGCTCACTCAGGCGGAATATCGCCAGGTGCTATCCTCTCTCAAAGAGGATCAGCAACAGTTAATCGACCTTACAAATTCCTTGTTGCTTCTATCAGCTTACGAAAAACAAGGTACCCTCAACGATCGCAGCACCGTTCGTATAGATGAAATTACATACGATGCAATTGAAGAAGTAAAGCAGCTATTTGAACACGCAACTATAAATGTTTCTTTTAAAGATGTTCCTGAAAACGAAGACTGGCTTTCCATAAAAGGAAACGAATCACTGCTCAAGTCAGCCATATCTAATCTGGTAAAAAATGCCGTTCAATACTCGTCCGAACTCAAAATGTCCATCCAGATTGATGTAGCAAAAGAAGGAGTTACTTTGCACTTTTCTAATGGAGGAATACAGCTACCAAAAAACGAGCAGGAAAAACTGTTTCTGCCTTTTTTTAGAGGCGATAATGCGGCCAACATTAAAGGCAGCGGCCTCGGGCTTTCTATCGTACAGCGAATAATTACTTTACACGGCGGTACAGTTAGGTACCAGGCTATGCAACAAAATGTAAATTCTTTTATAGTTTATCTGCCTGGGGTAAACTAGCCCTTTCAATACCTAACTTTTTATGCGTGTTTTGCTTATGAACCCAACTGAATTGCTACTATTAAGATTGTGTTGCGTCCCACTCTTGTACCCCAACAATTAACCCAGCAAACCGGCATAAAATAAACAAGCAAAAAATAGTACAAACAAAAAAACCTGCATAATGCAGGTTTTACAATACTAATATTTTTCAGCACTTAAGCAGCAGCAAAAGTTCTCTTAGCTAATTTGCTCTTTAAATTAGAAGCTTTGTTCTTATGGATCACTCCACGCTTAGCTAATTTATCGATCATAGAAGCAACATCAGGCAACTTCTCAGCGTAAGCGCTTACTTCAAGTACTTTCAGGTCGCGAATTGCGTTACGGGTAGTTTTACCATAATAACGATTTCTGTCTCTACGCTTAGCCGCCTGGCGAACATCCTTCTTGGTAGCTTTATGATTGGCCATTTCTTTTCTTTTTAAGGACGGCGAAGGTAGGGAAAAACTAATTACAAATGCAAATGAAGCGAGAAAAAAAGTTTAAAGGAAAGGTTAATAGGAAAACTGTTTTCTTTTTTCAAGGGTAAAAATAAAAAAAGTCCTTCTTATTTCTGCCATCAAAAACCGATATTTGCCAACCAATTACTAAACACTGTTTTCTTTTATGCTTAAGTTAATATGCCTGCGTATGGTGCATATTGATAAAAGAGTACAAGAGTGCGACGCAACGATGCAAAATAGTAGCAATACAGCTCGGCTCAATAATTTTATTAAGGCATAAAGTACCAGCGTGTAGTAAAATTACAAGCCATAGGGATAAATAAGTTTTAAATGAAGGACTTCTCGTACATCACTAATTCTCATCCTGCATACATAGAGAGTTTATACCAGGATTTTAGATCGAACCCGGAAAGCGTTGACCAGGAATTAAGGAAATTTTTCGAAGGATTTGATTTTGCAGCAGCACAAGGTTCTTCAGATGGGACTGCGACCGCTAAAGAGGGAGCAGTTGATGCCCAGGCGCTTACAAAAGAATTTGGTGTTTTTCAACTCATACAGTCTTACCGCAAAAAAGGACATCTTGTTGCTAAAACGAATCCTATACGCGAAAGAAAAGACAGGCATGCAAACCTTGCCCTTACAAACTTTGGACTTACCGATGCCGATCTTAATAGCTCTTTTATAGCGGGCAAATACCTTGGTATAGAGGGGGCGACTTTAAAAGATGTGATCGCTCATCTTCAAAAATGCTACACTTCTTCGGTAGGTGTAGAGTTTTCCTACGTAAACGATGTTGAAAAGGTTGAATGGCTGGCAAACGAGGTAGAAAAGCAGTTTCATCAGCCCCTAGCGCCTGAGCAAAAGAAGCACATTCTTGAAAAGCTGAACCAGGGCGTGATCTTCGAAAAATTTCTACATACTAAATATATAGGGCAAAAACGTTTCTCGCTCGAGGGCGGCGAAACCACAATTGCAGCACTTGATGCAATCATTAACAGTGCCGCATCTGAAGGCGTACAGGAAGTTGTGATTGGAATGGCTCACCGTGGCCGTTTAAATGTATTGGCGAATATACTCGGCAAAACATACGAGCAAATCTTTACTGAATTCGAAGGAACCTCTATACCCGATACAACTATGGGTAGTGGTGATGTAAAATACCACATGGGTTTTAGGGGAGAACATATAACTAAAGATGGTAAGAAAGTAAACCTTCAACTCTGCCCGAACCCTTCGCACCTTGAGGCTGTCGACCCGGTAGTTGTAGGCTTCGCGAGGAGTAAGGGGGACGTAATCTATGATAGCGATTACGATAAAATACTTCCTATCCTAATTCATGGGGACGCATCAGTAGCTGGCCAAGGGATTGTTTACGAAGTTGTGCAAATGAGTGGACTAAGAGGTTATTACACCGGCGGAACCATGCATTTTGTCATCAACAACCAGATTGGTTTTACCACAGATTTTGATGATGCCCGTACTTCTGATTATTGTACCTCGATGGCGTCAATGATACAGGCTCCTGTTTTCCATGTGAATGGTGACGATGCTGAAGCTGTTGTAAAATGCTCCATTATTGCAAGCCGTTACCGCCAGAAGTTTAACAGCGATGTATTTATAGATATGGTTTGCTATCGTCGGCACGGCCACAACGAAGGCGACGATCCAAAATATACCCAGCCCAAGTTATACGCCCTAATTGAGCAGCACGCTAACCCGCGGGAAGTGTACATGCAACAACTAATCTCAAACGGTTCAATTGATGCTGAGTTGGCAAAAGAAATGGAAAAAAAGTTTTGGGCCGATTTACAGGAAAGATTAGATGACCTGAAGCAAAATCCTTTGCCCTACACGTACCAAAAGCCCGAACTATGGTGGCAGCAAATGAAGAAAGCTAAAGCAGCTGATTTTGAAGCATCACCAGTAACTGCCATAAAGGAAGAGCAATTTAAAGCGGTTTTCACCAGCTTGATGCAAACCCCTGAAGGTTTCAAACCCTTGAAAAAGGTTGAGAAATTATTGCAGGACAAAATAAAATTATTCGAAACTGAAAATAAAATAGATTGGGCAACTGCGGAGCTAATGGCTTATGGTAGTTTGCTGCTTGATGGAAAAGACGTAAGAATGAGCGGCCAGGATGTTCGTCGTGGTACCTTTTCCCATCGCCACGCTGTGCTTCGTGATGAAGCGACTGATGAATATTACAACCGCTTAAGCCGTATTGAAGGTGCGGAAGGAAAATTCAGGATCTACAACTCGTTGCTGAGCGAGTTTGGTGTTCTTGGTTTTGAATATGGTTATTCAATCGCCAATCCAAATGCCCTTGTTCTTTGGGAAGCACAATTTGGAGATTTCTTCAACGGTGCACAACCCATGATCGACCAGTTCATTTCAAGTTCCGAAACTAAATGGCGCCAGATGAGCGGTCTTGTAATGTTGTTACCGCACGGTTACGAGGGCCAGGGTCCTGAGCATAGCAGCGCAAGGATGGAAAGGTTCCTTCAAATGTGTGCCGAGTACAACATGATCATTACAAATATCACAACAGCTTCAAACTTTTTCCACGCTATGCGGAGGCAGTTGGCCTGGCAGTTCAGGAAGCCAATGGTTGTATTTACGCCAAAAGCTAACCTTCGCCATCCCGGAACTTACAGCAGGGCGGAAGAATTTACCAACGGCGGATTTAAAGAAGTTATAGACGATCCACAAGTTGAAAAACCTGAGGAGATTACAAAAGTTCTTTTCTGCAGCGGTAAAATTTATTACGACCTCGCCGAAAAGAAGTTGAAAGAAAATCATACAAATGTTGCGCTTGTTCGTCTCGAGCAGATCTATCCTTTGCCACAAACTCAAATTGATGCATTGTACAACAAGTACAATAAAGCAACCTGGTTTTGGGTTCAGGAAGAGCCGCTTAATATGGGTGCCGCTAGTTTCCTGCAAATGAATTTGAAAGGAATTAATTACGGCGTTATCAGCAGGCAGCCAAGCGCAGCAACTGCTACGGGTTATGCCAAGGTGCATGCGCAGGAGCAAAACGAGATTATCAGTACCGCTTTTAGTATTTAGTTATTTTGGTAGTCAGCATTAGTTCTTTTTTCAGCATCCTTGCGTCGCACTCTTGTACTTGTAGTGCTTCATGGATCTGGTTTAAAGATCGCCAGCATAACTTGCATCAGCAACAGAATTAGGTAAAGAATAATTATTAGCTTTTGAACAATAAATTCAATGTTTTTAGAGCAATAGTTACAAAACAAATAACCTCATGATTGAGATAAAAGTTCCAACGGTAGGAGAGTCCATTAATGAAGTAACCCTGATTAAGTGGATGAAAAAAGATGGAGATTTTGTAGAAAGAGATGAAGTAATAGCAGAGTTAGAAAGCGAAAAAGCCACTTTTGAGGTTAATGCGGAGCAGGCAGGGACATTAAAAACGATGGCGCAGGAAGGAGATACGCTAAACATTGGATCTGTCCTGGCTTCTATCGATCAAGATGGACAAAGATCTACTGGTTCTACTACCGAGCCTTCAGCAAAAGAAGAAACACAACAAGCTACAGCAGCGTCACACCCAGCTGAAGGTTCAACACCTACAGCAGCGCCTGCAGCTCCTGCACCAGCGGAGGCTCCACAGGCAAAGGCCGCAGGCAAAGGCATTGTCGAAATGAAGGTGCCAACAATTGGAGAATCAATTACAGAAGTAACGCTTATAAAATGGGTAAGGCAAGATGGAGATCTTGTAACCCGCGATGCAGTAATCGCAGAATTCGAAAGTGAAAAAGCAACTTTCGAATTAAATGCTGAAGAAGCAGGAAAACTAACCCACAAAGCCAAAGAAGGCGATGTAATTAAAATAGGAGACGTTGTTGCATCAATAGATAGCGACGTCGCTGTAGGATCAGCGCCTGAAGCAGCTAAACCTGCCGCAACACAACCTCAGCAACAAGCACAACCTGCAGCAGCACAAGCACCTGTTACAGCAACACCAAACGATGTAAAAGCATCGCCGGTAGCGGCAGCAATGATTGCTGATAAAAAGGTAGAAGCAGGTTCAATAACACCCTCGGGTGCCGGCGGCAAAATCATGAAGAATGATGTTTTGCAAGCTCTCGCTAATCCTGGCAAAAAACCAGTAGAAGGCCAGGAATTATTTAGCCGCAACGAACGTAGGGAGAAAATGAGCGGCTTACGCAAAACCATTAGCCGTCGCCTTGTTGAAGCTAAAAACACCACCGCAATGCTCACCACTTTCAACGAGGTGGATATGAGCCGCATCATGGAACTAAGAACGCTTTACAAAGACAAGTTCAAAGAAGTACATGGCACTAACCTTGGCTTCATGAGCTTCTTCACTAAAGCCGTTTGTTACGCGTTGCAAGAGTGGCCGGCAGTTAATGCTTACCTCGATTCCGATAGCATTCTTTACCACGACTATTGCGATATATCCATCGCTGTATCATCGCCTAAAGGCCTAGTCGTTCCCGTAATCAGGAACGCCGAAAGCATGAGCATGTCAGAAATTGAAAAGAAGGTAGTTGAGCTTGCTAAAAAAGCAAGAGACGGCAAGCTGACCCTTGAAGAAATGCAGGGTGGTACTTTCACTATAACAAACGGCGGCGTGTTCGGTTCATTAATGTCAACGCCAATTATAAACATACCGCAAAGCGCAATTTTAGGTATGCACAAAATACAGGAAAGGCCAATGGCAATAAACGGCCAGGTAGTTGTAAAACCAATGATGTATTTAGCCCTCAGCTACGATCACCGCATAATCGATGGTCGTGAAAGCGTAAGCTTCCTCGTAAAAGTAAAAGAGCTTTTGGAAACACCAGAACTTTTGCTTTTTGGAAAAGACCCGGTTAAAACACTACTCGAGTTGTAAATCTTTTCTAAAGTCAAAATAAAATGCCGCTAACTGCGGCATTTTATTTTATTAAGATCTTTGTGTTTTTGTTGTGATACCAGCATTAGCTTTCATAGCATCATCGTTGCGTCGCAATCACTTTATCGGTAAATCAATGTTCATCTACGGGTGTTATTGCAAGCTATTTTTTTTCACTAAAACACTCCTCTTATAAATGTCAAGGTTTCATTCTCATATAAATACAGCAAAAAAAATAATAGAAACCTACAAAGGAGAACCGCCTTTAGCAGCCTTTCTTAAAAACTTTTTCGCTGCAGAAAAAAAGTATGGAGGCAAAGACCGCAAAAATATTTCTTCGCTCTGCTACAGCTATTACCGGTTAGGAAAAGCCGTGTTAAATCTCTCGTCAGAAGATAGAATGCTGACCGGTTTATTCCTCGCAGAAGAAAAGCCAAACGATATTTTAGCCGCAATTAAACCGGAATGGAATGAATTAATTGCGAATGATTTGTCTAAAAAATTAGAAGCTGTTCCATCAATAAAGGTGGGAGAGATTTTTCCTTTTACCCACGAAGTAAGTGCTGGTGTTGACCCGGTTTCATTTGCTCAGTCTTTTTTAAATAAGCCTAAACTATTTATCCGGATCAGGCCGGGGAAAAAGGCGCTAGTGGTAAAGAAGCTAAACGACGCCGGAGTTGCATTTGAAGAAGTAAATGAAACATGTATCGCATTCACCAACGCCACAAGATTAGAAGACATATTGTTATTGCATAAGGAGTACGTTGTTCAGGATCTTAATTCTCAAAATGCCGGAGCTTTTATTGAAATGGCGACAGTTGTGAAGAACCCGGGAACCAGGGTATGGGACTGCTGTGCAGCCAGCGGTGGCAAATCTATTATGGCTGCTGACCTAATTCCTGAACTTCATCTTACCGTTTCTGATGTGAGGCGATCAATTATTCATAACCTTGAACAGCGTTTTAAAGATGCCGCTATTAAAAACTATAATTCCTTTGTTACTGACTTAACTGCACCACCTGCTTCAATTCCTAATGCGCCTTTTGATCTTGTAATTTGTGATGCTCCATGCAGTGGCAGCGGTACGTGGAGCAGGACACCCGAACAGCTGTTTTTCTTTACAAAAGATAAGATCAACCACTATGCTGATCTTCAAAAAAGAATTGCTTTAAATGCAGTTAAGCAAGTAAAGAAGGGAGGCCACTTTTTATACATAACCTGCTCGGTATTTAAAAAGGAAAACGAGGATATAGTTGAAGCACTCTTAAATCAATCTTCATTACAATTAGTGAAGCAAGAACTTTTAGCCGGGTATGATAAACGAGCTGATAGTATGTTTGCTGCCTTGTTTAAAGCGGGTTGATTTGCTTCTTGCCGATATACTTGATGCCGTACAAGAGTGCGACGCAACGGACGCAAAATAGCATTCCATCTGTTGGTTCCATAACTATAACCGTAAAAGTTTGGTAACTCTTTTTTGGGAAGGGCTTATGTATTGTAATAAATAAGCACCTTTGCCCAATTTGGCTGCTGTTGCAAATTGAATGGTCTTTATTTCGTTAACCGTTGTATTAAATTGGTGAGTTTCTATAGTTCTGCCTAAGACATCAACTAACCTCAGTTGTATCTTCCCTGCTTCGGGAGATTTTAAATTTACTACAAGCAAATTTCTAAACGGATTGGGAACAGCACGGAGCCAGTCGTTGTCGAACATGCTTCCTTTCTGCAGTGCCACAGAAGTTGTAGTCCTATTATCTGTATAAACCACGGTGTAAGGCCCTGCTTGAAGGGAGGCAAGGCCGGTGAAAGTATGCGTATAAATTTCTTGTAATTCAGTTGTGAAAGTTTGCGTTGCCACAACAGTTCCGGCACTATTTACCACGTCAACTTTTGCTGTTCCATCTATCCTGCCTATAAACTTTACCTCAATTTGAGTAGTGAAAGGATTTGGAGAGGCGAAGAACCACTCGTTGCCATACAAAGCCTTGTTTTGATCTGCTTTTAATAACCGGTACGCGGTTTTGAAGTTAGGAATACCAAAGCCATAACGATCGTTTGGGCCAGTGTAACGATCACTACTTTTATAAACTGCGTCCAAAATCTTCATGTTATTAAAGGCAGGAAAAGCTTGCCACAAACATGCAATTAAACCGGCGACATTAGGGTTCGAAAACGAAGTTCCATTGCCTGAAGAAGGTTGATTATTTAAGCCGGCAATAACAGTTCCGACACCTACAGAAACTATGTTAGGTTTTACTTTGCCCGGGTAACCATAGCTGCTAAAGCCTGCAATCACACCTGCACTATTAACAGCGCCAACAGCACAAACACTATCTGCATCAGCAGGGAACCCAATGTATTTCCAAGCGCTATTGCCTTCGTTGCCGGCACTGTTCATTACTATAATACCTTTTCTGGCAGCAATAGTAGCGCCCCGGGTAACAGGGGTGGCATTTTTATAAAAATCTGCGTAAGTATGATTAAATGAAGGATCGTCGAAATCGTAATAACCGAGCGAGGAAGAAATCATATCGGAGCCGGTACTATCAGCAAACTCGGCACCTACCACCCAGTTATGTTCTTCAATAGGATACTCCGAAGCGGCATTTTCTGTCCGGAGCAGCCAGTAGTTTGCCTTAGGAGCCGTACCCACCATTCTGCCTGGCCAGTTAGCTGATAAAATGCTTAAGCAATACATGCCGTGGCTGTCATCTTCATTTACGCTGTTATCAAAAGCAACGAAGTCTCGCTCACCTAATACCTGCGCATTTAAACGGAGACTATCGAAAGCCGAAATGCTTCTGTAGTTGAGAAAACCTGCATCCAGGACCGAGATCTGGATGTTCTCTCCACGGTACCCGCGATTATGTAAAAATTCTCCCTCGTGAATATGGACCTGGTTGTAAGAGTTGCCATAGCTAAAATGATCAACAGCAGTGCGGGAAGTTTGTGATGGTGCGTTTATCTGTTGGATTTCTTCAACAAACCTTTCTCGTTTTGTTGAATCTATTATTGTTCTGAAACCAATTCCCGTTGCTGACCGGACAAAAGAAAAGCTTCTTATTTTGTTCAGAGCATTTTGATCCGTTGTTTGAATTAGCACCTGGTTGAGCCATCTGCTGGTACTTAAGATTGTTACATTTCCTGAAAGCCGGATGCTATCTATATACCTGCTTGTAACTGGTAGATCCACACTATCAATAGGAATATTAAAACGTGTTCTACGAGATATTGCTCTTGCAGATAGATAGGCGGATGGATTATTTATTGAGAACGTATTGTTCCCTTTATCCCTTAGTTGGATAATGTGTTTAGGATATTGAGCCTGGGCTTTTATAGAAAATATACCAATTATAAGTACGGGAAGAAATATCTTCATACAAAAAAAGTGTGACTATTATAAAGCTACGTAATAAGCAAAAGACGCGGTTGCGATAAACGTTAGAATAAGAAAATAAAGTCACTTACTTGCATAACTGTATTTACTGCAGATGTAGTTACTTATAACTTATCAGGCGAAGCCTGATGCCATAACTTTCGTTCTCGTAGTAGCCGAGAGTGGCGTCGTTAGTAGTTTGCCAGGTCCAATGTAAAAAGTCCTTGTAAATTAAACCAACGCCTTTCGCATACACTTCAACCCCGTGATTATGCTGCTGGTACTGTACAGGACTAAACGGCCCTGGGGGAGTTGTTTCATCATGTTGAAAGACCGTGAGCGTGGAGTCGTAAGTTTTATTGAAAACAGTGTACGGGCTATTAAGGTTTTGGTATTGGTATTCCCATTCGTCAAGGAATTTAACCGGGCTGTTCGACGATTTAGTATCAATAAATGAATGGGCCTTCCAGCTATACCCCTCCGTAATGGGGAGTTGTATTTTTAGGAACCGCAAATTGTTGTCAATATACTCAACGTTTTTAGCTGTTGGTGTCGCATAAATGGTGGCAGCAAATCGCCATGGTTGCATACCCGAAGTGTCCCTGATGTATCGAAAAATGCGGTAAGACAGCCTACCGAGATTATCTGTAAAGCTGCTTTCAATACTGTCTTTTGCCTGGTAGCTATTTACAACTAAGGCCTTTCCAAAACGTGTAGTTACAATTGAATCAAGCCTGTATGTAAAACTTCTGCCTGTACTCAAGGGCATAAAATCGTTTAAAGTAGCAGAAGAAAAAGTTTCGCTTTTTTTTGTGCACGAGGCAACAAGTATAAAACAAATTGCAATTAATAAGGTGTTCTTGATAGTTACTTTCATATCTAATAAAACGATGCGTAAGATAAATTAATTCTTTTGTAATTATAAATTTCCTGATATTGCATGTGTCAATTACATTTACCCATTTAAAACTCTACTTATGAAGAAAATACTACTTATAGTATTTGTTGTGGCCTTGTCTTCTAAAGGATTCTCGCAAACATTTTCATCGTCGAAAAAGCCTCCTACTATTGGTTTCTCATTTATGTTAAACGATTTTAGAACGCCAACTATTTTGAGAAATTCTTCTTTCAGTAGTGTTCTTAGTGAAGGGGAATTCTCGAGTTTAAAAGAGATGAGTTGGGGAATTTTAATTAATTACTCTCAGGGAATTTTTGAACATGTCGATTTTGTGGGGACCCTTGGCGGATCTTTTGTTAATTACCCTTTTAAAAATCGTACTTCAAGTTCTAAAGATGCGTTTTTATTGCATGCTGATGCTAACGTTAATGTAAAGCTACTTAACGATAGTTATATTCTTAATCCATATGCTACAGCAGGTATAGGAGCATCTTTGTACCAGGTTTATTATGGTGCTTATATTCCGGCTGGCGTAGGTTTACAAGTTCGCCTATCTGAGGAGTCTTTATTGTTTACACAAGCACAATACCGATTTGGTATTACAGATAATACGGCAGACCATTTTAATTTTCAACTTGGTTTTGCTATTCCGCTAAGTTTAAAAAACTAAAAGATATTGTTGATTTTTACAACCACCACCATCACTTAAAGCAATACAGTGATGGTGTTTTTCTAATCATAATAAATGAAAATGAACTGTCGTATTTGCTTGTGTAAAAACATCAAAAGGTCTTCAAATGATCCTATAAAACGCTAATTCTAAGAGCAAGTAAAAATAAGAAGTAATAATTTGAACCAGACATCTGATTGCTACTCGGCTTTACTTGCGTCGCACTCTTGTACTTTTGTTGTATATGGGAACTTTCAATCTCTAGTTAACTTAGACAAGTTTTCAATTTCCAATATTCCTACCGGCTCATATTAATACCCTGCGACATACTTTTCCATCTCGAGTGCATTTCCTATTGCTGAGGCGTCAATATCATTATTGAAATAAATAAAGGCTTTCCTTGTAATGGGGTTTTCCTGTATTTCGTCAGCAATCTTTGTAAGAACGGAGAGCTCGTATTTAGACCTATAGAGATCAGGCACGCCATGAAAGCGGAAGTAAGCCACGGGAGTGTTTTGAATAACGTCTTCCGGTAATTGAGGATGGCTCATGCCGCAAAAGGTAATATTATGTCGTGCGAGAGTATTATAAACTTCGGCATTCCACCAGGTCTCATGTCTAAATTCCAGTACGTTATTAAAGTTAGGGTCAATGTGCTCGAGTATTCGGTCCAGCTTTTCTTCTTTGTAGCGTGTGCGTGGAGGTAATTGAAAAAGCACGCAACCTAATTTGTCTTTCAGCCCTTCTGCCGCTATAGCGTAGAAGTCTTCGAGGTAACTTCCCAAGTTTATAAACTGTTTATAATGCGTAATTCCTTTGGGTACTTTTACTGCGAATACAAAATCGTCAGGACTTGTAGCGTACCAGTTCTCAAGAGAGGATAGTTTTGGAAAGCGATAAAAGGTGGTATTTAGTTCAAGGGTTTTAAAGTGCTTTTGGTAATGGTCAAACCATTTTTTTACAGCCAAATCTTGCGGGTAAAAAGAGCCTCGCCAGTGTTTGTAATGAAACCCGGAACATCCTACCCACCATTTAGCCATACTTTTTTTTTGACAGTTTTATTACAGACCTAACCAACTAATTTAATTGCTGAATAGAAAATAAGACGTACAAGAGTGCGACGCAACGATGCCCAAGGCATGGTACAAAAGCCGGTACCAAAAAAATACCTTCCACTTTTGCGACGCACAAAAAAAAGGAAGCAAATATGACACCAGCCAATCTGCTTCCTTTTATAGTGAAGGTTTGCTGTTATTTACTTTAACCCACCAGATCTTTTAGGCATGACTGCTTTCGGCGGCTCGGCATTTTCTTCTTTTTCTTTTTTACGCTGCTCTCTTCTTTCCTGCCTGCGTGTCTTCCTGTCTTTAGGTTCATCTTGCGGTGTTCCCTGCGTATTGGGTTGAGTTAGTGGTGTTTTATTGTCAACAGGGGTTGAGGTTCCGGGCTTAGTTGTTTTCTCGTTAATGAGATCACTTTCTGCACCAATCTCTTCCATCATGCTGCTGTCAGGAATTATGTAATCGTCAGAACTACCGTTACCCATATCTTCACCCTGAGCTCCGGGTTGATACCCGCCCATATTATTCAGGTAGTCGTATATCACATCGTTACTCATTACCTCTGGCTTCGAGAACTTCGCATTTCTATCTAACCCTAAGGTTTTATCGGCAGATGCTTTTTCAAAGAAATAAGCCCAGATCGGTAACGCTGCAGCTGCGCCCTGGCCAACGTCTGTACTATTAAAACGTATAAATCGATCGTCGCAACCTACCCAGGTACCTGCTAATATTTGTGGTGTATAGCCCATGAACCATGCATCGCTATTGTCGTTTGTTGTACCTGTTTTACCGGCAATTTCATTGGTTAAACCGTAGCTTGCCATACGGCGCCCGGTACCATTTTTAATTACACCCTGCATCATTAACGCAACGGAGTAAGCCGTTACCTCACTTATAACTTCTTTGCGCTCGGCTGGTAAAAAGTTTTCTAATACGTTGCCATTCTTGTCTTCAATACGTGCAATCATTAAAGGTTTAGAATTGAAGCCGCGACCCGGGAACATGCTATAGCCCTGCATCATTTCGTATAAAGAAATCTCACAACTACCTAAGGCGATGGAAGGATAAGCCTCTATTTTGGTTTGCAGGTTGCAGTTCTTTAAAAACTCTACAAAACGCTTAGGGCCTTCGTTACCACTGCCTAACTGCTTCATGATATAAGCGGAAGCACAGTTTCTACTTTGCGCAAGAGCTGATGACATTGGCATTGAACGGCCGGTACAAGTTGCACCAGTCGCAGGAACAAGGCCAAGCTCACCA
The DNA here is from genome assembly GCA_028288505.1 of Segetibacter sp. Lineage (GTDB taxonomy): Bacteria > Bacteroidota > Bacteroidia > Chitinophagales > Chitinophagaceae > Segetibacter. The sequence goes on from JAQBNN010000278.1 coordinate 42,215, forward strand.
AAGTTCTGCTGTACGTCAGAAACAGTAGTGTTAGGAGTGAAGCCGGCTTCTTCAATGGCCAGGCTGTACAATAACGGTTTAATTGTACTACCAACCTGTCGCTTAGTATTTACATTAACGTGGTCGTATTTAAAATTCTTAAAATCAATTCCGCCAACCCAGGCTTTTATTTCACCACTCATTGGGTCCATTGCCATAAAACCTGCCTGCAACATTTGCCTGTGATACTTTATCGAATCCATGGGAGTCATTGTAGTATCAGTTTCTCTCTTAGTGTTCCATGCGAAAACTTTCATGGGAACTTTCTGCGAGAAAGTCTTTTTTATCTCAGCGTCGGTTAAGTCTTCGCTCTTTAAGTTCTTCCAACGATCCGTCTTTTTCATAGCTGCTTCCAGTATATCTTCCCGGCCTTTCCACACGGTTCCTTTACGAATGTTGGATTGCGAGTTAAGGATTTTCTGCATGTAACTAATATGCTTGCTTACGGCTTCCTCTGCATACAATTGCATCCTGGGATTTATGGTTGTATAAATCCTCAGGCCATCACGGTACAAGTCGTAGTTGTCGCCATTTGGCTTGGTGTGTTCTTTACACCATTTTTTCATTTCCTGCCCCAGGACCATTCTAAAGTAAGGTGCTAAACCGGCTGTCTCATCGATCTTCTTGTAATTAAGCGCAATTGGTTTTGTCTTTAAAGTAGCTGCTTCAGAAACCGAGATAAAGTTGTTTCGGATCATTTGATCGAGCACCGTATTCCTGCGATCGAGCGCTCGTTTGGGATTAACCCGGGGGTTGTAGATTGTAGATCCCTTTAGCATTCCTACTAAAACAGCTGCTTCTTCAATATTTATTAAATCGGGTTCTTTTTGGAAAAAGGTTTTTGAAGCATTTTTTATCCCGAATACATTATCGCCAAAAGGAACCGTGTTAAGGTATAAAGCAACAATTTCCTCCTTAGTAAAGTTTCTTTCGAGCTTAATAGCAATAATCCATTCTTTTACTTTTTGAATACCTCTCTTAACAGGGTTAGCCGCTCTTCTACCATTAAAAAGGTTGAAAGCAAGCTGCTGTGTTATGGTTGATCCTCCGCCTTCTTTACCTAATAATACCAAGGCCCTGACCACTGATTTTCCGTCGATGCCGCTGTGTTGGTAAAAACGTTCATCTTCCGTAGCTATCAAAGCATGAATAATATGCTGGCTGATATCTTTATAGTCTACATTACTCCTGTCCTCTAAAAAATATTTGCCCATTACCGTTCCGTCATCGGCAATTACTTCGCTGGCAAGTGACGCTGAGGGGTTTTCCAGGTCGTCAATTGAAGGCATTTTTCCAAACACCCCCCAGTTGGCCAATAAGATTAATAAAACAAACGCCGAAAATCCAATAAGGACTAGACGCCAAAATATTCTAACAGATTTACGCATGTTCCTTTTTTAAGTATAAATAAAACAAGCACTTTTTAATGTAGCTCTTAAAGTGTGTGCAAAGCTATAAAAGTACTGACACATGAAACCCTGAGGTGTAGTTTTTAAATTTTTAGCAATTATTTGTTGACAAACACTGGTTTTTCATACAGGCATCGTTGTGTCACTCACTTGTACAGTTGGTTAATAATCATTCCGCTGCGACTTATTGCAGCCCCAGTGAAATTTGCAGGCTTGTTTGCTGATACCACTACTACTGTACAAGAGTGCGACGCAACGGAAGCAAAATAGCAGCAATACTGTCGGGTCAAAAAAAAGTCCTTACTGCACACATCGTTAATTAAAATTTACCAGGAAAAGCTTGCTGCAATAATTGTTGATAGGCCATCATATCCTTGTTTGACTTAAGAACATCAAGGTTAGCATTGCTAATAACGATATAACTGTATTTGTCTACAGAAAGCCAAGGTAAAATTCGCCCAGAAGTTTGAGGTTTTACCTTTTCAATATATTCTACAGCAGCATTAGCATCTGCAAAGGGCCCTTGTAAAACCAAAGTATAACGATCGTCGATTTTTACAGAAGACAGGTCGATCCGCTGGTTGTAATATTTCTCTTTATTAAAACGGTTGAAGGCATTGCGGGCCTCGGTAATATAAACATTGTCTACATGGTCCATTAGTAATACTACGTAATGAGGATCGGCGGCCGTGAAAGTAAATTTCTTAACAACGATAGGGGCTGCAGCTATGGTATCTTTTTTTATTGGTTCAGTTTTAACAACAGGTGGATTAGTAACGGGATTAGCTACAATTGGTTTATCAACAGGGGCAGGAGTTACAATTGTTGGTTTAGGAACGTTTGTAACCAGCATATTTTGGGTGGCAGGAAGGTTACGCACAGGCATAGGTTTGGAGGGAGCAGAGACATCAAGATCTGTAAGATAATCTTCGATCTCCTTACGACGCTTCAATACATCTATCATCGTTTTTGCCCTCTCTGCCAAAGGGTTGCTTGCGTATAGTTTCGTCATATCAGTTAAAACCCTGATCGCCGTACTGTCTTCCTTTTGCTTTATATAGTATATGGCTTCAATAAAAAGCAGCTGAGGGTTCCAGTAGGAATTTCCATATAAAGCATCAGCAGCTTTCTTCTCATTTTTAGCCTGTTCGAATTTTCCTTCGATAAACAGGTTGTAAATGTCCTCATACTTTTTTGTAGCAGCATTAGCCTGCGAATTGCCTTTAGCTGAAGCAGGTTTTTTTATTTGATCTACCCATTTGTTTTGGCCTGTAGCTATTAAATGATTGCGGTATTGGTTGGCTTTCGCCACATCGCCGGTTTTATCGTAAGCATACACAAGGTTAAATAAAGCTTCTTCTTTATTGGGGGTGTTGGGAAAGCGGCGTAATAACTCCTCGTAAGCAGCTATTGCCGAAGGATAATCTTCAAGTTTTAGTGAGTAATTTTTTCCTAGATTGAACAGGGCATTCATAATCGCCTGGTTGCTTTGCTCTACCTGTTCGGCAGTCAAGGGTAAAGTATTCAGCATACCATCAAAAGAACTGTTTACGGTGGCAACAGTATCAGCATTGGGTAAGCCAGGATCCTGGCTAGCTGCAAAAGCTTGTCGTTGAAGAGCAGATTGTCTTCTCCAATTGTCAACATTGGGCCTGTCGCCCCATTTCCCTTTAAACTCGCTTAAGCCCCTTGACTTTAAACTGCTATTGTAAAAATAAAAATCGGAACTCTTTTCCTGGCCCGCAAACAGATCCGGTGCAACGGTTCGAACAGCAGGATTGGAGGACACAACTCCTTCATCCTTTAAACCCTGGGCTTTTCTTAACTGCCTCACCGTTTTCTTAATTATCGCATCTCTTTGTTCAGCGGGCAGTTTTGCTAGTGCTTGCAAGCTATCCTGGTTTTGTACAACCAACATGTTCTCGGCTATGGTCTTTAAGGCTGGTTTACGATCATTAATCCTTCCCCTATCAACTTCTTTAGCCAATGAGTTAACATCAACACTATCGTAAAAAGAAGCGCACATTAGGTAGGCTTTGCGATCAAAATTCAGGTCGCCTAACAACAGGAACGCCTGGTTTTTTTGAACCGGGTTTGTAGATGAGTATTGAAGGCTCTTCAGCAATAAGCTCTGTGCGTTTGCATAGTTTTTCCTCTCCAACTCAATGTTCGCTGCGGCGTAATAAATAATGTCGCGATAGCTTTCATATTTGTCTTTACGCGCCATTGCTAGCAGGGCGTTAATATTTGCCTGCAATTGGTCCTTTTTATCGCTTCCGTTAACCCTAATCGAGTTCAGCCTAGCAAAAACTTCTAAAACAGGATCGGTGGTATGTTTAATACTACGGTTATAGTATTCTACCGCATTTCCATTGTCGTTACTCAACTGGTACATTTGAGCTATCAAATATTCCCACCGTGCTTTCTCCTGTTGATTGTCTGCTTCATTCAATGCCTTGCTAAGGTGAAAAGCAGCACTGTCATAAACTTGCTGTTTATAAAACCAGTAACCTATTGTTTCGTGTAGATTGGTGCGTAGCCTAGCTGGGAAATTTGGATCATTCCTTAATATCTCAAGTACACCTGAAGCCTCCGGCAGGAGGCCCATCTCGATATAGCTGCGTACCTGCCAAAGTAAGCTTTCATTTCTGCTCGGCGGACGACTAATTACTTTTTTAAGAACACTCCTCTTTTCCTTTGTAGCAATGCTAAACTCGCCGCTTTCATTGCTCGCGTTACTACCAATAGGAATATCATACCCACCATCTTCTTTAGGAGCAAATGCATAATTAATGTATTGAAGTGTGTGTGCCGCCGAGTCGAGATCATTCCTGAAGAAATAAGCCTTGCCAAGGAGCAGGTACATGTTATCAACCCAATCGCTACGAAGGTCATGGAGTAAAATGCCTGCAGTTGATTTAAAAATTATCGAGTCCAGCTCTCCTTTATCCTGGCTGGTAACATCAAGGGTATAATTGTAATAGGAGAGTAACTGGCTGTAATCGTCTTGGTAAGCAGCTTTAGCCCTTGCCACTAAATCATTTAGCCTGTTTGTAGCATTAAAGTAGTAATTATAGTGTGTGGCAGTGTTATTAAGTATTCGCTTAGGGAGAGTGAATTTCTTGTCTCCGGTTTTTTCAGCAGCTAGCTCCCTGTTTTCATACTTAGCGGGTTTTTTCAAATCAATTGTTGCACCCGGCTGAGCTAAAACATGAGTGATACTAAAAGCAAAAGCAAAAAGGGTTTGGAAGAAAACAGTTGGTTTCATTAAGAATATCTTGTAGCTTAATAACAGTTTAGGCATAATAATATTTTAAAAATACAGTTATTTTTCATTTACGGGTACACATTCAAGGTCAATTACTACCTTTAACCTTTACAAAACACTATGGCTAAAGTAGAAGCCTACTCAACTCTTAAGCGTTTAAGAAATCGTTATAGGCTGGTTATTATGAATGATGACACTTATGAAGAGGTTGTTACATTTAAATTATCCCGTTTAAGCGTGTACGTGGTTTTAAGCAGTGTTTTTGTCATCCTCGTCGGACTAACAGTTGCATTAATTGTATTTACCCCGCTAAAGCACTATGTACCAGGGTATGGAAGCCAGAGCGCAAGAAGAGATCTGCAAGTACTAAAGTTTAGAACTGATTCGTTAGAACTATCGATGAAGCAAAAGGATCAATACCTTGATAACCTTAAGAAGGTTTTAAACGGAAACGTTAGTACTCAGTATGACACTACCGTTTTAAATGTTCCCAAGCCTGAAATCATGAACGATTAACTCTAAAGCCACTTTATGCTTTTCTCCAATAAGTCAAAAACCGAAATCAATCCCTCATCTTCCAGCACCACGATTATTGGCAGTGGGGTTGTGCTGACAGGTGATATTACCAGTACCGGCGATATCAGAATTGACGGAACAGTAAAAGGGAACGTAAGCAGTACAAGCCGCGTTCTTGTAGGTACTGAAGGAATTGTGGAAGGAAATATTGACGGCATTCAGTCTGATGTCATGGGCAGGGTAAAGGGAAATATAAAAACAAAAGATCTTTTAAATTTAAGAGGCGATGCTAACGTCTCAGGCGATATTTTTGCAGGAAAGTTACAGGTAGAGCCGAAAGTTGTCTTCAACGGCCATTGTTATATGACAGGGAATGTAGTAGAAATGGTGAAAGAAAATAATGAGCAACTTAAAAAAGCAGCCTCCTCAAAATAACCGGTTATTATTAAAATACCTTGGCTTTGGTATGCAACTGATGCTTGCCCTGGCTTTAATGGTATTTTTAGGATTAAAATCCGATAAATGGCTCTCATTTAAATATCCTCTGCTCGTTTGGATACTTCCGCTTTTAGTAATACTTGTAGCTATTTACCAAGCAATAAAAGATACCTCAAAAAAAAGTAATGTTTAACAAAAGTGTAGTGCCACTTGTAATAGTGTTTTTACTTATAGGCGCATTTGTCCTCGTGTTTAGAGACAAAGTGAACGACCTAGGTTTTGATTGGCAGGTGTTATCAGGCGGCAACCTTATCCTCTATGTTGTTACAGTAGTTTCCTTTCACCTTGTATATACAGGCATGCAATCTCCCAATACCCACACTTTTTTAACTGGCGCTTACGGCGGCATCATTTTAAAACTGTTTTCCTGCGCTATCGCTGTTTTTATTTACATTTTTATGGCCGGAGATAACCTCAATAAGCCTTCTTTATTTGCTTTAATGGCCTTGTACATGGTTTACTCCTTTATAGAGATGTATGTAATTATGCAGCAAAGCAAGCGAAATAAGAATGTCCAAAAGTGAGCATCCCCTTCATGCACTAACCGAGTACCTGCCCGAAAATACATTTGAGGCAGTTGCTGAATACATTACAAAATATAAAGTACATCTTACCATAAGCAGGGAGCGTAAAAGTGTTCTCGGTAACTACCGTAATGCTTACAGTAACCAAAATCACAGGATTAGCGTAAATGGCAACCTCAATAAATACTCTTTCCTTGTAACTCTGTTGCACGAACTGGCACATTTGCTCACCTTCGATAAGTTCGGCCACTGCGTTCAATCTCATGGGCGCGAATGGAAAAATGAATTTGGCGTTTTGCTGGCCGATTTTATCAAAAGAAAAGTTTTCCCGCTTGATATCGAGAGCGAGCTACTTGCCTCACTTCACAATCCTGGAGCAAGCAGTTGTGCTGAAGAAGGGCTGATGCGTGTTCTACGTAAATACGATAAACAACGCGAAGGCTTTATGTTGGTAGAAGAAGTTCCTCTCAATGGAATTTTTAAAACGCAGGATGGCCGGCAGTTCATAAAAAGGGAGCGGGTAAGAAAACGGTTTAGATGCGAAGAAGTAGGAGCCAAAAAGGTGTACTCATTCAGCCCCGTGTACGAGGTGGAATTAGTGGGCATCAATGACAGTAAAATCAAACTCTCCGGTGCAAAAATTATTGATAATTATGCTAAGCCTCCCCAAAAAGACGGCTACATTCTTTTAGATGATCTACCAACCAACGCTATTTTTCAAATTGACGACGGAAGAAAATTCAAGAAGATTGAAAAGCTTCGTACAAGAATAAAATGCGAAGAAGTCGCCACAAAATCCTTCTTTGTTTTCAGTTCCAAATACCCCGTTAAACCAGGAAGGTAATTTTCGGAGTGGAGATTTAATCAATACTCAACATCGTTGTGTCACTCACTTGTACTTTTTGTATTCCAGACAGCAATCAGCATCTCTCGCTAATCTACTTTAGCATCAGGTACTCTTCTTTTTCTTCTTGTGTAAGTATAACTTTTTTGCAGACTCTACAAGGCCAAGAAACTCTTTCTGAACAAGGTTCCCCGGTTCAATTGAAGTAGCAGCAATTTCAGTAATGTCCGACCAATCCACGTTCTTTAAAAAATCAGATTGCTTAAGCATGCCCCCAAACATAGTAACCGCCGCAGCAAACCGTAAAGACGGCTCAGCTTTCTCGAGTGGAGTATAATTAAGCGTTGACAAATACAAATCTTGTATCACCTCATCACTGCCCGGTATCCTATAATTTAAATTAAGTGAAGCTACAGATTGTAGGGTGCCAATCTGAATACTTTTAAGATTTTTCTCGGTGGGTGTTATTTCGAATATTGAAAGTAAAGAATGCCCACTGCCTATTTCTCCGCCTTCCAGTATACTACTGGTGTCCATCAGTGCCTCTGTTTTATTATCAAAACCAATCAGGCGGTATTCTTTTACCATTTCGTTGTTGAATTCAACATTTAAATAAACGTTGTTAGCGACTGTGTACATTGTTTGAGCAAATTCTTCAACCATTATCTTTTCAGCCTCTCTTTCGTTATCCATGTACGCAAAATTTCCATTGCCTTTCCTGGCCAAAGCCTCCAGTTTGCTGTCTTTATAATTGCCCATACCAACCCCCAGACAAGTAAGATAAATGCCCGATTTGCTTTGTTCAAAAATAAGGTCTTCTAACTCCTTTTCACTTGTTTGGCCAACGTTAAAGTCGCCATCGGTTGCCAATATTACCCTGTTATTTCCTCCTTTTATAAAAGAATTTTTTGCAAGCCGGTATGCAGCTCTTATTGCAGTTTCTCCTGGCGTGGATCCGGAAGGAGATAGTCCTTCTATTGCTTCTACTATTTTCTTTTTACTGCTACCACTCGTAGGTGACAACATAACTGCAACTCCTCCGCCATACGTAACTATTGAGACCGTATCTTTTTCTCTAAGGTTTTCTACTAGTAGTTTGAATCCATTTTGTAATAGAGGAAGCCTGTTTGGCATATCCATGCTACCAGACACATCTATCAAAAACACGAAGTTGGTGGCAGGTGTATTTTCGAGATTAATCTTATTGGCCTTCAGGTTAATGAACAGTAATTGGTTGCTGGGATTCCACGGGCATGAGGTAATGTTCGTTTTAATTTTGATTACTTCCCCTGTAGAAAAATTATTTGTACAATTCAAATTGAAATAGTTCAGCATTTCTTCAATGCGAACAGCATAGGACGGAGGCTTTGACTTTTGGTTTAAAAATCTTCTTACGTTACTATAACTAGCCCTGTCGACATTTAAAGCAAAACCAGTTTCTGGAAAATTAGAGGCATTAATAAAATGATTTTCGATAGTGGCACTATAACTTTCGCCGTTAATTGAAGCAAAAGGGCTTTTGCTTTCAAACAAGTCCTTTGTAAAAGATGAGAGTTTCGACCTTGCGTTATGGAGAGAACCGGCGGTCATTTTAAGCGTAAACGAGGCGAATTGAGAAGTGTTGATTGGGGTCTTAAGCGGCTCGTAACCTTCAGATGAAAAGCAAACTGTATCAATTTTGAGTGAGGATGGAATACCAAAGGTGCCCGCTGAGCCAGTGTAGAAAGGATAGTCCCCTTTCGAAAACAACTTGATTTTGACGTTTGGCAATAGCCGTCCCCGCTCATCTTTAACTTCGCCCCGTAAATAGTATTGGCAGAGCAAAGGAGGAGTTAGTGATGCAAGCAATAGGGTAAACAGGATCCGCCGCACAGGAGGAATTTCCTACAAATTACGTAGTATAATGAAATTTTCCAATTGGAAAAATAAGTAACTCTGTTAAAAAGAGCGAGTTACAAAAGTTCGGCTACAGCCGAGTAGTATACAAACTGTACAAGTGAGTGACACAACGATGTTTAATCGATAAACAAGTGCTTGACCCCAAGTATTATTAACTACAAAGTTAGTCTTCCTTTAATTGATAAAGTTGTGCTAGATTTCTGCCTAAACCGTCGTAGTCTAAGCCGTAGCCCAAAACAAATTTATTAGGGATGGTAAAACAAATGTAGTCGATGGGAACCGGGAAAATAGTAGCCTCGGGCTTATGCAGAAGGACGGCAATTTTAAGAGAGGCGGGTTGCTGATTGTATAATTGCGGTAGGAACTGGTTGATCGTTTTTCCGGTATCGATAATATCTTCAAGGATAATTATTTCGCGGCCTGTAATGTCTGTATCTAAGCCGATGGCGGTAATAACATGACCGGTGCTCTTAGTGCCTTTATAAGAAGCAAGTTTTATAAAGCAAATTTCTGCATCAATGGTAAGGTACTTGAAGAGATCGGCTGCAAACATGAAAGACCCGTTGAGGACAGCAATAAACAGGGGTTTTTTTCCTGCGTAGTCTTTATTTAAGATTTCTGCGAGCTCTTTTACTTTAGCGATAATTTCTTCTGAGGAGAGGTAGGGAACAAACACTTTCTCGTGAACCTTAACAGTAGCCATCAATTCTAAAATTTGCAGGGCAAGATAGGGCTTATTTAATACTAACCTTCCTTAATGGCAGAAATTGGAGAAGCCAATGCAAGTCGTGGAGCCACAGGAGCAAAAGCTTTAAGGTATAACTTTTCACCTGGTGCTGGGGTCATGCCTTTTTCTAGCCGGTTCATTTCAAGTATGCTAGCTAGTTGTACTCCTTCTTTTTGAGAAATTTCCTGCAGATCTTCATTTTTTTCTACTATATGAATATCCTTATTACCTTTCTTGGGCTTCTTTTGTAAAAAGATAAGCTGGTCTTTCGCTAAGATATCAGCTGATATAAGGTCGTTAAATTCAAGTATTTTTTTATAAGATATATTGTGGTTATTAGCAATAGCAAGTATTGAAGTTCCTGCCAGCACATACAATACTTTAGTTTCGTTGATTAAGAAGATTTGGTTGTATTTGTAGTCGTTATTTTTTTCTGCCTGCATTGCAGATCTCTTATCTACAGCTTTAATAAAAGGTTCGGGAGTAACAGCAAGTACTTCTTCTGGTTTCATCACCTCGTTCTTTTTCACGGCTAACTCAAATAAGTCCTTTTCTTTGGTCTCCATTTTAGCTAAACCGTGCAAAGTGTACTCCTGGAGATTATTTTCTACAATAAGCTTAATTAAACGTTGCGGATAGGCAGGATTTGTGGCGTAGCCGGCTTTCTTTAGTCCCTTTGCCCAACCTTCAAAATCAGTTGGGTCTAACTTAAAAAGAAAAGCATAGTTAGGGCGTGTTCTTAAAAATTCGGAGTGGTCGTAATAAGACTGGTGTGCAGATTCATATTTCCTAAAGCATTCACCCTTAGTGTCATCGTCGTGAAATACTCTTTCTCCCGTCCACTCGCTTTTGCATTTAATACCAAAATGGTTGTTTGCATTTGAAGCTAAATCGCTTTGTCCGCCGCCTGTTTCTAAAATTCCCTGGGCTAAAGTTATGCTGGCGGGGATGCCGGTGCGCAACATTTCAGCTATGGCGAGGTCTTTGTATTGTTTAATGTAGGTAATTACTCTATTGTTTTCACTTTGACCAAATGCTGGTGATAATAATAATATGACAGCAAGCAGTGCTATCAGCTTAGGGAGTTTTATCATTATTTCTTTTTAATTAAAAGAAGTCCGTCACGTAATGTTAGCATTACTTGCTCTACCCGTACATCTTCCGCTACATGTTTGTTAAATAAATCAATTGCCTGGGCATTCTTTCCTTTTACAGGCTGCTCTAGTACTTGTCCGTGAAAAAGTACATTATCGGCAACAATTACACCTTTTTGAGATAAACGCGGTACAACCAGTTCGTAATAATCAATATAACTTACTTTGTCCGCATCTATAAATACCAGATCCCATAAGTGGGCAAGCGTTGGTATTATTTCTTTTGCATTTCCGCAGTGCGAATATATAAGATTATCCTTTTTTGCATTTATAAAATTTTTTAATGCTGTGTTTGCATCTTCTTCCCTTATCTCAATAGTGTGTAGTTCGCCACCTGCTTGTAATCCTTCTGCAAGGCAAAGAGCACTGTAACCTGTAAAGGTTCCTATTTCTAGAACGTACTTGGGTTGTAGTATGTTGCTTAAGAACGATAAAAACTTGCCTTGCAAGTGTCCACTTATCATGTGTGCGTGGGGGTGGCTCTCTACTGTTTCTTTATTAACCTGTTGCCACACAGAGTCTTCAGGAGAAGTGTGAGCAAGGGCGTATGCTTCTGCAAGGGGGTTTATTACTTCAAGGGGCATCGACAAATATATTTGTTTGAGCCGTTATAAAAGTTCAGGAAATCTTAAAAAGGAATTGTTGGAAGGGTTGGAGTTGTAATTGGGCGGAATGAACTGACAATGGCTACGAAGGCGAGGGGAAATATACAGTACAAGAGTGCGACGCAACGAATGCTACAACCAAAGCACTAAAGCTGGAAACAAAAAAGCCCACTCAAAAATGAGCGGGCTTCTGAAATATAAGTAATTAATTATTTCACGTCTACGTTCTCAAACAAATCCTGGTCAACTAGAATTCTACCACAGTTCTCGCAAACAAGGATCTTTTTGTGTTGCTTAATTTCGCTCTGCTTTTGCGGAGGGATGGCATTAAAACATCCACCACAACTGTCTCTCATTACCGGCACAACGCCTAAACCATTGCGGTAGTTGTTGCGGATACGGTCGTAAGAAAATAAAAGTCTTTCATCTAAAGCTGTACGGGCACCGTTACTCAGCTCTTTATGAGAAGTTTCTTCTTTCTCAGTCTCACCAATAATTTTCTCCAGTTCGCCTTTCTTGTTGTTTAGCACTCCTTCTTTAGCGCCAATTTGCTTTTTAGCCTGCTCCAGTAACTTAGCTTTTTCGGCTACTTCCTCGTTAGCATCTTTAATGTGCTTTTCAGCAAGCTTAACTTCAAGGGTTTGCATTTCCATTTCTTTGTTAATGGCTTCAAACTCCCTGTTGTTTTTTACGTTTTCGCTTTGCTTTTCGTATTTCGCAAGCAAGGCCTCCGCTTCTTTAATAATCTCTTTCTTCTTCTCAATAAAATCGGTGATGCCGTTTATTTCTTCTTCAACACGGTTTTTACGTGCATGTAAACCTTGTATTTCATCTTCAAGGTCACTTACCTCCATTGGTAACTCACCTTTTAAAATGCGTATCTCATCCAGTTTGCTATCAATTTTTTGAAGCTTTACCAGTGATGTTAATTTTTCTTCAACAGAAAAGTCTTTAACGCTAGCCATATTGTTTTTGTATATAAATTTTAAAGTTGAGTTTGATTTTGGTTACCAGCACTTAAGCCCTGGTTGAACTTTGCTTGCGACGCTCCGTTCAACAATTGTAATGCTATTAAGCTGAGCAGCAACTGTATTTCAAACTTTCTTAAGTAAAATAATTGACAGGATTAGTAATTACCCCACTTTTAAGGACGGCAAATGTAGGAAATTTTGACTGTAAAACATCATATAATAGCTCTACAGTAAACTGTTCGCTTTCGTAGTGGCCAATATCGGCAATTACCATTTTGCTATTCGCGTCAAAAAACTCGTGGTATTTTACGTCGCCTGTTATATAACAATCCATTCCGGCGGACACTGCATTCTTAATCAGGAAGCTTCCGGCGCCACCACACAATGCAATTTTTTTAATTTTTTTGTTGAGGAGAGGCGTGTGTTTAACTACAGTGAGGTTGAACTGCGATTTAAGCAACTTCAAAAACTCAATTTCATCCATTGCTTCAGGCAGTTCGCCAGTAAGCCCGCTGCCTACCTCGGCAAAATAGTTTCCAAGCGGAATTACATCATAAGCTACCTCTTCATAAGGATGAACATCTGTCATTGCCTTAATTATCTTTCGTAAGCGAAATGAAGGAAAAATAATTTCGATTTTCACTTCAGCTTCTTCGTGTCTTTTTCCTGGCTCTCCCACAAAAGGGTCGGTGCCTTCACCTGCTTTAAAGGTGCCGGTTCCGTTTAGGTTAAAGCTGCATTCGCTGTATTCGCCTATTTCCCCGCCACCCGCTTTGAAAATCGCAGCCCGCACTTCTTCTGCATGTTCCTCAGGTACGTAGACATACAATTTCATCAGGTTGTTTTCCTTCATCTGCAAAACTTTCCTGTTTACTAAACCTAGTTTATCAGCCATTTTACCGTTTACACCGGTTAGCAAATTATCGAGGTTGGTGTGGATCGCGTATATAGCGATATCATTCTTAATAGCAGTAATTACCGCTTTTTCTACGTAATTCTTGCCGTTTATTTTTTTAAGCCCGCTAAAAACTATAGGGTGATGAGCAACCACCATATTACAGCCTTGTGCCTTCGCTTCTAATATTACTTCCTCGGTAGCATCGAGAGTGCAGAGAATACCCGTACACTCCTGCTGAGCAGACCCAATTATTAGGCCTGCATTGTCGTAACTCTCCTGGTACGATGGAGGAGCCAGATCCTCTAATACCTCAACAACTGCTGCTATAGTCATTCTTCAATTTTATAGTGTCCTTCCCGGGTATTGTTTTAATGATGCTTCCAGGCAATCCATAGCATTATTAATTGCCGTAAGGTTTAGAACGTAAGCCAATCTAACCTCCTGCTTGCCTAAACCAGGGGTGCCATAAAAACCTGTTGCGGGTGCAAGCATTACAGTTGCTCCCAGGTAGTCGAAGCTTTCTAATAGCCATTGGCAAAACTTGTCGCTATCATCA
>JAQBNN010000283.1 GCA_028288505.1 Segetibacter sp.
AGATGACCAGAAAATTGAATTTGGTGCAAGGACTTCAATCAGGGATTTTGAGAATAATAATTTGCAGGCCTTCTACAGCGACTCAGCGCAAAAATTCCTCGTTTCACAAAACATCAGCAGCAGGTACAAGTTTACTGATAAGGTTTACGCGGGGTATGCTACCTACAGTTTTAAAATAAAAGACTGGAGCTATCAATTAGGTCTTAGAGCTGAAAGTTCAAATTATAGTGGTGATCTGGCAAAAGACGTGAAAGGAAGAGATACTGTAGAAAATTACATTGTTAAGTTTCCTATTTCGTTGTTCCCATCTGCTTTTATCACTTACAAGCTGTCAGATAAAGAAGACATTCAATTGAACTACTCCAGGAGGATCAACAGGCCAAACTTCTTCCAGTTAATGCCTTTCATTGATTACTCCGATCCTCAAAATATTAGTGTAGGTAATGCAGGTTTAAAACCAGAGTTCACCAACTCTTTGGAAATCTCTTACAACAATAGCTATAAGAGAAATGCAAACTTTCTGGCCAGTGCGTTCTTTAAGCACAATACTAATTTGATTACCCGCTATCAATACCTTGACAAGAACCCGGATACTGCTGGTTTCTACTCTACATACGACAGTGTTATTTTCAACACTTATTTAAATGCTAATAACAGCTTTACCTACGGACTGGAGTTAACAAACAGAATTCCCGTTACCACCTGGTGGGACAACACGATTAACTTCAACCTTTTCAATTCATCAATTAAGATAGATGATCCAAAATTGGGTGGCTTGTCCAACAAAAGAACCAGTTGGTTTGTAAAGGTTAATAACAGCTTCAAATTACCAAAGGGTTACTCTATCCAGTTCTCGGGCGATTACTACGCTAAAACTGTGCTACCACAAGAAGGTGGCAGAGGCGGCGGTGGCCGAGGAGGAATGCAATTTGGTGGTGGTCTAATTGGTACTGCCCAGGGCTACATTAACCCACGCTACAGTGCTGATTTAGCAGTTAGAAAAGACTGGACGTGGAAAGGCGGCAATAGCGCTTCCCTGTCTTTAAGTATGAACGATATCTTTAGAACCCAGCTATATAGTACCTATTCTGAGTCGCAACTATTTAAGCAAACTTCTGAAAGAAGAAGAGATCCACAGGTTGCTAGGTTAAACTTCAGCTACCGTTTTGGTAAGCTAGACATGACCTTGTTTAAAAGAAGAAATAACAACCCCGGAGATGGTGGAACCGATATGATAATGCAATAGATATTTAAGAAAGTGAATAAAAAAGGTGCAACGTAAAAGTTGCACCTTTTTTATTTCCACTTGTTTGTAATAAAGATTTTTATGTAGTCGGCGGTAGTAAATCCGTCAGCTTCCGTTGCGTCGCACACTGCAACTTTTGTACATAAAGTAACGAAGCGAATGTAAAACTTCCTTAACCACTAACTAGAGCGGCGGAAAAATGCTGGAGCTCGTTATAACAGTTCTAAATATCAGTGGCTTAATCTTTAAAATCTTAGCACATCTAAAAGAAAGTCTTGATGTTAGACGCAGAAGATCGGATGAAAAAGCTAGCTTTTGTTTTATATAACCTGAATGATTAGTTTCAGGTTTAAATCTATAAAATCTACTTTGCTAATAATATTATTTTAGCAAATCCTCCTTATGCTCCTTTCATCAGTTTGAAGGTTTATCGATAGAGTTATTATCAAATCAAGCATAGTGTAATCAATACCTCCCTTGAAAAAACAAAGGCCTGGAAGGTTAAGAATTACATGAAAAATATTGTTTCTAATGCATAATGAGTAGACGGAACGATTTTAAAAAGAGAAACCCAAAAGAGCTTATTTAGATTATTTTTTGAAACGTTCATCCACTCTTGCAGACGTCGGGCGTGTTCGGAGCAAGCAGACTAAAATGAGTCGTCTTGCATTGCAGAAAGTGAATTGGTCTTGGTTTTTAAATTGCAGAAAGAATAAGTCCTGGAGGCACATGCCTATTGAAATTTTTAAAACTCATCTATATATTTTTTAAGATGACACCTAAATAACAACCACCTGTGTTTTGACTACTATGATAATCAGGTTCTAAGAAAGGAGTTATATGAAACCACACCTTGTTTTTAAGTCTAAATTGGTTCTGAAGTTGAAAGGTAAAACCAAAATTGCTAACACTATATTTGTCTTCACTATCTTCAATAAAGCTATTCAACCTTAATCTATCATCTCTAAAAACTATTTGGTAAGCTCGTTGTGGAAGGGTGTTATAAGGGGGTTCCATTTTTCCTTTCCAATTATAAAATCTATAATTTAACCCTGCATTTGGCTTAAGGATATATGCTTTGCTTTTGATTACTTCGTAAGAAATTGTTTGGTGTAACTCAAAAATAGATACCTTAATAGTTGCACCAACAAAATCATTATAATGTGAAAGATATTTAAAACCAATTTGTGGTTTAGAGTAAAACCGTCCTTTAACTTTAAAATCATAACCCACATGAATTGGTGCTCCGTCGGCTAGTTTTTTGTTAACTGCATACCCTGTAGATATTTCCAATTGTGAATGAGCCGTTGGTAGAAAAAAAGTAGTAATTATTAATGCAAAACAATATTTCATTTATTAAGTGATTAGTAATACTGGGTTGATATTTAACTCAACCCAGTATTTATTAATTAAAGGTCTGGAGTTGTATTAAATTTCGTACCACCAGTACTATGATTGAACTGCTCTTCATCATTAAAGATAGAATAATCATCTTTGCCAATGTATTCACCCATTCCATTTTTCATTTTCAATGATCTAATAACTGTTTTATAAGATTGCCTGACATTTCCATAAATCGTCATTGCATTTGAGTTTGTTACTGGAATAACGCTAGCAATTGCCAGGAAATCTATGATAATTCCCCCAATTTCCTCTAAGGTCTCGTTGGGAATCAATACAGGATCATATTCATAATATCCAAAACTAGTCTTTGTCCCAGTGCCTTGGTAATCCCATAAATACATTGTTACATCATCCGCATCCCACCATTGGTCATTGATATCCCTTCTTCTATCAGGTTCAAATTCTTCTTTAAATATTTGTAAAACCTCAGATGGATTTGAAACATGATGCTCAAATACATGCAGTCTAATTTCCGGTGCTCCCGCAGGCCATGCTTCAATCTGGTTTATTTTATCTACACGTATTTGCCTCATCTTTTCATGCCTGTAATTCGTTCTATAAACAGTTGTCCCGTTAAAAGTACCAACCGATGCCAGCTTATTAAAACTTCCATTAGTCGGTATAGGTACCTCAGTTGCCGTTTGCTGACCAATCAGTGTTGGTAAAACACCATCTTGGCCAGTACCAACATATTGTGTGTAAGACGATCCTCCAGTACCACCCCCTGTACCCCCGCCTCCAGTACCTCCACCTCCTGTACCTCCACCTCCTGTATCTCCACAGTCTCCTGCTACAATCAAAGTTGCATTTTCATCTGGATTATAAGGTGCTATATCAATTATTTCCTCTACTAGGCAATTAGAAACTGTCAGCCTTAGCTCGCTAGCTCTAATAGTAGTCCTTTCATTTTGGGAAATGACAACATAGTTGTCAATAGGATCGATTTCAGTCCCAACAACAATAACGTTTTGGTTTGGATCATACCCGTTCACAGTGGCCCCTTCATTAAATTCCTCCGTTAGGTAAACAACACTTGGAACAAAGGCGTTAGGGTCCCAGGCTTCGGCATCCGTTTGTACTGCAATTTGCATTTGAGGAAATTGCTCGGCTGCTTCAGCAAGAATATCCCACTCATATTGAGCCAACAACTGGTCTGGACTACTTGTACGACTTGTTGCATTTTTTGATGCTTCAAATGCCAAATACTTTGGAAGTCTTTTAATTATTGATGATAAAAGAATATTAGCATCTCCATCAAATCGCATGGTTACCTCGTGTTTGAGCATTTTACGAAAGTGGATACTTTTCAGCTTTATTGAAACGTCCTTTGCAACAGCCTTTACTGTATTATCCCAATTTTTTTGTGATTTGTTGCTTTCCGTCTCTGCTCCGCTAAAATTATCTTTTTTGCAAGATAAAAGAAGAACGACTAATGAAGCTGTCATTAGTAATTTTGTTGTAATAATTTTCATTTGCATGTTTGGTTTAATGTCTAAGAATGTAGAAATGCAGAACTAATATGGGGAGTCAGCCCAATATAACCGTAATAATGTTTAGTATTGATTTTTATTGTTAGAGTTTGGATCGGATTGATATCCAAACAACGTAAAAAATTTAAGTTGTTTTATAAGAATTGCGGAAGTAGGATCTCACAGCCGCATTTGCAGTGGGAAGTCCTTAAGCGATACAGAAGAGTGACCATAGTTAATAAAGTCGAAACCGCTGTTATTTTATTTATACCGTTCACTGCCCCTTCCATTATTAAAATTGCGAGATAAATACTAAGATGACTAGAATAAATACACATTTAAGTTAAGTAAATCGGGGCTTTTGTTAAGGACTTCAAATAAAAATTCTACAACTAATTTTCCCGTAGTTCTACTGGTAATTATCTCCGTTTTTTAAATCAAATTTGACTAAGCGAGAAGGAAGAACTTAAGCTAATTCAAAAAATGAGTATTGACAAAATGAAACGACAGCAAATATTAATATTGGTAGGAGCTAATATTCAGACGATTCGAAAAGAAAAAGGAATAAAAGGAGAAACACTAGCAAAGCAATTAGGAATTTCAAAAGTTGCAATCAGTCAGATGGAAGCAGGTTTGGTAGATTTAAAAATTTCAACCCTTTGTATAATCTCTGAAGTTTTAAATACTCCTTTAACTTCATTACTAGTAGGAGAAAAAACATTAGAAAGCGAATTTGAAGACTTTCGCTTCAAAACAGAGCAACACTTGCGCACAATAAATCATTTAGTATGCCGGTTAGAATTTATGGCTGAACAAATTGAATATATGAAAACTGTTAATCAAAAGACGTTATATTGAATTATTGATTAAGCTAAAGAAAACAACTGCTGGTACCAAAATAAAAAAGCAGCTCGTAACGGCCTACCTCCCAGACTTCCCTTCAAGCATAGGGACAAAAGAAAAGTTATCGAAACGTTCTTCTGCGTAAGTGCCACCGGCCAGTTTTGTAAGACGCAGCATTTGTTGAAACGGGCCGACATCCACAGGAATAACCATGTAACCACCAACCTTTAATTGATCAATTAATTTCGGTGGAATAAACGGGGCGGCGGCGGTAATAATCACTTTATCGAAAAGCGCATAAGTAGGCAACCCCTGGAACCCGTCGCCATAAAAGAATTTGATGTTTGGGTATTTGCTTTTAAAAACGAAATCCTTGTTGATCTCGTAAAGCTTCTTTTGCCTTTCAATGGTAAAAACCTTTGCACCCAGCTCTGCTAACACGGATGCCTGGTACACGCTGCCGGTGCCGATTTCAAGAATCTTATCGTAAGGCTTTACCTCGAGCAATTGTGTTTGGTATGCAACAGTGT
Organism: Segetibacter sp.; assembly: GCA_028288505.1. Taxonomy (GTDB): domain Bacteria; phylum Bacteroidota; class Bacteroidia; order Chitinophagales; family Chitinophagaceae; genus Segetibacter. The sequence continues at coordinate 5,493 of JAQBNN010000283.1, forward strand.
AAGGTTGGGAAATTGTTTGCCCCTCACCTATTGGAAAGGCACGATCTTCATAAGCGATCTTATCGAAAGCTGAATCTAAAAAAAAATGGCGGGGAATGTTATTGATAGCTTTTAAAACATTCTCATCGGTAATGCCTTTCTCCTTTAAAGTGTTTACCAGGCGATTGCGCAGGCCTTTGTGCTGATAACTGTCGGTCGTGGGTTTCATCTCGTAGCAAAATTACGCAATGCAGAAATAAGGCAGGCTTCTTTTAGGTTTTTCCCTTTCTTTGTTAGTAAGATAAATTCGCGCAGTTAATAATGAACAGGCTCCCAGAAATAGCAAAGGTTTTCATCACACTTGGTTGCATTGGTTTTGGTGGCCCAGCCGCTCACATTGCTATGATGGATGCGGAAATAGTGAAAAAGAGAAAGTGGATTACAGAGCAGGAATTCCTTGACCTGATCGGCATTACCAACTTAATTCCTGGCCCTAACAGTACAGAGCTAACTATGCTTACTGGCAAGATGAGGGGTGGTTGGGCCGGCCTTTTTGTGGCAGGCTTCTGCTTTATTTTACCTGCTGTCATCATCAATGGTTTGCTTGCTTTTTTGTACCAGCGATACGGTGCCCTACCGGCGGTTCAACCTTTTATTTATGGAATTAAGCCCGCTATTATTGCCATTATTATTGCAGCAATAATACCACTTGCTAAAAAAGCAATTGGAACGTTGTATACGATGCTACTGGCGGCGGC
>JAQBNN010000288.1 GCA_028288505.1 Segetibacter sp.
GAATTCTTATGGCGACACTATCAGGCATTACCGGCTTAGTGTCGATAGCAGTTATATACATGTTCATTCAGGTACAGTCCTCCCTCCTTATAACGAGGATTGGCTTAAAATGCTAAGTGTTAGTAACGAAGAATTCCTCGAAGAATTCAACAAGTTTCCATCCAGTCGGTTTCGCTTAGAAGGCTTTTGCCTTATTACCGTAAAAGATGTAAGTAAAAACATGGCTATCGAACTGCTTAAAAATGCGATCCTCCACATGCACACAAGCAGCATTGAAGAAGTTATGGAAAATGTGGAACGCGCAGTGGGCGAACTGTTAGGCTACCCCGGGATAAAAATAGGCATTACACCGTTTTTCAAAATAAATGGAAAGGTGGTTCACGACAAATGCTGTGTTGAAAGGTTTGTTGGCATACACTCTTCCGATAAAACAAACGATAAGGGAAAAACCCTGCAGAAGTTTTATGACCTGTTCACCGCAGACCCTAATCCCATTATCCTACCTTATGTTGACGAAACTTTTTTAAGAAACAATCCTTCACTAAAAGGACTGGCTGAAAATGAGATCAGGAGCTTTCTCATCTACCCATTACAAACTGCCGATGGTCTGCTCGGTATATTCGAATTAGGTTCTACCGAAGAAGGAGTGATCTCATCAAAAACGATTGATCTGCTGCAACTTTCCTTCCCGGTAATTATCGACTTTGTCTATTATATGCTCGAAACTTTTCACAATCGAATCGAGCGGCTGGTTAAGGAAACCTTTACGCCGCTGCAGGAATCGGTTGAGTGGAAATTTAATGAAGTAGCCTGGAAGTACCTCGTTAAAGAAGACAACCATAAGACAGAGAAAATGGACAACGTCTTTTTTGAAAAGGTTTTCCCTTTATATGGTTCAGTTGATATAAAAGACTCCACTATTAAAAGGAACCTTTCTCTTAAAAACGACTTTATTATTCAGCTCCGTGCCATCCTCGAATTGCTTCAGGCTATAACAGCAAAAGTGCCGTTGCCATTTATTGATAGCCTCGTGTATAAGTGTAATAAGCTGCTCGACTTACTATCAAACGATCTTTCCAACGAAAACGAATTGAAGGTGAGAGAGTTTTTAGAGGAAGAGGTTATCCTTTTTTTAAATTCAGTAAAAACAAGGCTGCCCCAGTTTGCAGTGGAGGTTGAAGACTATTTAGAAAAGACAGACCCCAAAACCGGCGAGTTTCATCACTATCATAATTCCTACGAAACAAGTTTTCAAAAGATCAACGAAACTATAACAGCATACTTCCAACAGGAGGTAGAGAAGCAACTCAAGGTGTACCCATTCTACTACGAAAAGTATAGAACAGACGGCATAGAGTACAACATGTATCTCGGCCAATCCATAGCCCCCGAGATTGCCTTTGACCCTATTTATTTAAAGAACCTTCGACTGTGGCAATTAAGCAGCATGGCACACATAGCCCTTGCCAACCACCACATGCTCGAAACTTTATTACTTCCTCTGCAAACCACCCAGTTAATCCTGGTGCACAGCTACCCAATTGATATAAGCTTTCGCAAAGACGAACGAAGGTTTGATGTAGAAGGTGCCTACAACATCAGGTACGAAATGATGAAAAAGCGAATTGATAAGGTTAGGATAAAAGACACGATGGAAAGATTAACCCAACCCGATAAAATAGCCATTATTTACACAAGTGCTACCGACCTCAATGAGTACACACAGCACATCAGTTTCCTGCAAAGCAAAAACATATTAACCGATGATTTGGAGATGCTCGAATTAGAAGAATTACAAGGCCTTTCAGGGCTAAAGGCTTTACGCGTAAGCGTTAATTATTAAGTCCTTCTAAACTTTCCCTTTACTGCAGCGTAAAAAAGCTCGGTAATTTTTTTAGCCAAACTCAATACTACTATTAAGCTTTTCTTGCGTCGCACTCTTGTACTGTAGTGCGAACAGCAGCAACGAGGTATCATCAGTTTCTCTGAAATAACAATCGGTATAACTTTATCAGGAGATAAGATTCCAATCATATTTTATCGAATGTTCAACTGCAATTCGATTTGTCCTACTGCGTTTAAGGCAACTATTATAAGCTAGAATAAAAGCTGCTGGTTGCGAGTCAAATCGAAAACTTGGGCATTGTCCACCTGTTGGTTTGATTTGTCAATTGAACTTATATCAAAACCAATAGAATCGAGAACAAAATCTGCAAAAGAGTCTTTGAAATTACCTCCTTCAGGATAATGAAGTTTGCGGTTAACAGCGCCAGCGAAAAGGTCTATTGCCTGAATATTGAAGTTTCCTTTGGATTCTACTGCTGACATATCTCCCAAATAAAGACTAGGAATTTTCTGACCTTTTATTCGCTCTTTGATGTTTTCAATCTTCAATTGGTCACTACCTTGTTCATCTTCATCAATCCATACTTGTAATACTCTTGGTAAAGTAGCTCGTCCACTCGAATTTTCGTGTTCAATTCCTTTCAAAATTAAATGACAGGTCAAATCAGTTAAGGCAGCAGCTTTATCGGCTAAACCTTTATTATTTAGAACGATAATTTTGAATCCAGCTTCTGGATTCAAGCCTAGAAATTTAGTGAAGAAATCTTTGAAACTATTCACTTTATGCTTGCTTAGTTCCGAAAAATGAAATTCATAGTCAATTTGCTTTTCCTTTTTCCATTTTTGCAAAGTAGTGAGAGTTTCTATTTGCGACATCTGATACTTGAGAACCCATAATGAAGCCACTGACAAATAATCTTGTGTCTTTCCTGTTTCATCAATGTAAACAGAATATTGACCTATTCCAGCAGGCTTGTCATTTATAGCCTCATCTCGTTTATCACCTTCTAAAGTCTTTCTAAAACGTCTTACTCTTTCATTAGCTTTGAATAAATTGTATACATTTTGTATTTTTGCTCGCTCTCTAACAATTGATGCGGGTTTAGTCAAACTCTTTAATTCTTGACTTGAAGAAATACTTCCTTTGAACTTATCATAATCAAAAGTCTGCCAGTACAGCCAAAGCATATCAGCATCTGAATTACGAGCAGCATCAAAATTGTTAAGGACGTAGGTTACCTTGTCTTGCAGATTTTCGATATTCCCACTAATAACACGATTCAATAAGGCTTTTCTTTCACGTTCTATCTTTTCAAGCTTTTTAGGGTCTACAGTTTTAGCTGTCTCTTCAGTATTATCATTTTGTTCGTCAAAGTTTAAATCCAAATCGTCCTCCATAATACATCATTGATTGTTACAAAATCAAACGGGTTAGTAAATCGATACTAAGCTTCTATGCAATCCCGTTTTGGGGATTTTTGTGGTATGCGGAGGTTATGTTTGTGATGAGCAAGGGTTTTAGCCAACGTTAAACGGCTTCACGCAGTTGCAACACTTATCAACTACTGCTTGCAACCGATGTTCAATTATAATTTCCTTCAGGAACAGAAGATGAATAACCAACCACTGCTCATTGATACAACCTCCCGCCGTAATGCATCAAGCCGAATGTTGTGCGTTCGCTTTTTTACCGTGTCATTAATAGTTGTTCAAAATCTTTTACTATATCAAAATAGTCATACTCAAACTTTCCGATATGACAACTAATAATTCCGCTACTTAACAATTTGGCATTTGCCAATATTTCGTTTATCCTTTCACTTATTTTGGTGTCTGGAGAATAATCAAACTTCTCTTTCATGTAAGCCAAAGTCCTTGCACAAAAAAGTCTGCTGGTTGGACTTGGGCAGAATAAAAGACTTTCTAAAGCATTGTAGTCTTTGTTGACAATGAAATACCGCAAATTATTAAGTGTTTCACTGCCTAAACCAAATGTGATGTAGTAAGGCTTTGTGAATGTGCCACCTGTCAAAACATCTGTAAAATAATTTATTGCTTGTTGTCTTTGGTAGTTGGTGTCAGCGGATTCTATGAATACTTGTCCTGAATCCTTGAAGTATTTTTTTACATTTTCTGAATATGTCTTTTCATAGCTGATTTGTCCATTTAAACACTCAAATGGCAATTGAATAACATCGAGTAAATACTTCTCGATTATTTCCTTATGATTGCCAATAGTAAGTCTTAGCTTAACAACATTGTCGCCAAAATATATGGCGTCAACAGTGCAAGAGCCATAGCCACCGTGAATTGTGTGTTGATTTTAAACCATCTCCTAAATCCTCGGTTATACTTTGGCAATTGCATTTCGCGTCCAAAAAGTGAGGAAGTATTTTTTTAATTTCAGTTAGGGTCGAACCGATTGCTGGCAGTTTATTGAGTTTGTTTTTAATAATGTCTTTGTCTGTTTGAACCCAATCTAAGTGAATAGGTTTTTTAAGCTCATCTTTTCGGTCATTGCAATATGGAATAAATGAAGAAGGCTTTGTTGAGTCAGTAATTTTTAGTTGCCCAAATATAATACTGGGTGTTATCAAACTAACTAAGAGTATGTATGTGAAAAGAAGTTTCATTTGGTGTTTGTCAAGATGCAAGGAACGAAGATGTTAAATAAAGTGACGCACAACTCTTACATTGCCGCAACTTAAAGCTAATCAATTGCGGCAATGCAGACAAATTCAAAAGGGTTTCCGACTCCTTTGATGCCTCTTGAAACAAAAGTACAAGTGAGTGACACAACGATGCTTAATTAAATAACAAATGCCGGTAAGAAAATCATTCTATAAAAACGATCCTCTGCAAGAATATGTTTAAGGAGCAACATTCTTTACCACGCTTTCACAAAAATTCTACCTTTGGCCCTCATAAAATTATTCTCATAAAATTCGCTACAATATGCCAGGCTTTGAATTATGGGGCGCCGATGAACGCAAGGAAGTTAACGATGTTTTGGAAACGGGAATCTTAATGCGCTATGGGTTTGATGGTCCACGAAAAGGGATTTGGAAGGCGAAAGAACTGGAACAAGCAATTTGCACCACCTTTGGTTCTACCTACGCACAGCTTACCAGCAGTGGTACTTCGGCGCTTACTACGGCCCTTGCTGCTTTAGGCATTGGTGCAGGCGACGAGGTAATTATGCCAACATTCACTTTTGTAGCAAGTTTTGAGGCTGTATTAAGTGTTGGCGCCATACCGGTTTTGGTTGATGTTGATGATACACTTACACTAAATCCTGAAGCAGTTAAGGCGGCGCTTACCCATAAAACAAAATGTATAATGCCGGTACACATGTGCGGTAGTATGGCGGACCTCGACGCGCTAAAACAGATTTGCGATGAGCGTGACCTTGTTTTGTTGGAAGATGCCTGCCAGGCAATTGGCGGTACTTATAAAGGAAAAAAATTGGGGACGATTGGACATGCGGGTACGTTTAGTTTCGATTTTGTGAAGACGATTACTTGTGGTGAAGGCGGCGTTGTAATGACGAACGACGAAGAGGTTTACACGAAGTGCGATGGCTACACCGATCATGGTCACGATCATTTAGGAGTGGATCGTGGGGCAGACCTACATCCTTTTGTGGGTTATAACTATCGTATTAGTGAATTGCATGCTGCAGTAGGTCTTGCGCAAATAAAAAGGTTGAATGAATTCCTGGCTATTCAAAAGAAGAACCACGGGCAATTGAAAGCAATTCTTTCGCAAGTGCCTGAAGTTACCTACCGTTCAATTCCTGATCCTCAAGGTGATAGTTGTACTTTTTTAAGCTGGTTCTTACCTACTGAAGAAATTACTAAAGCGGTGGTTGAAGAATTAAAAGCACAGGGAATATTAGCAGGAAACTTTTACTGGTACAACAATAACTGGCACTACATAAGCAAGTGGGATCATTTGAAGAATGTGCAGTTTCTTAACGGGCAGTCAAAAGAAATTACCGACAGGCTGAAACTTTACTCGGAGGAAACTTATCCAGAGAGTGATGCAATTATGAGCCGCTGTATCTCTACATCAATAAGTTTGTTGTGGACAGATGAACAAATTAAAGAGAAAGGCGATAAATTAGTAGCAGCAATTAGAAAGGTTTTAGCTAACCAAACTGCAAACGTTTAAAATGCTTACATTCCAAATAGCAACAGCAGAAAGCCGCGACATACAGTTTAAAAAGTATGCGTGGCTTATCTATGCTGCATGGTTACTTTTTGGATTACTCAACCTGGTACTGGGAAACAATAAAAATATAGAATACGGTATTGTTTTGCCGGGCATTCTTTTACTTTCATCGCTGTTTTCTTTATATAGCTACAAGAAGCAACCGAAGTCCTATTTGATAATTGATAACCTTAGGATCACCTGGTTTCTGCCTTACTTTACAAGGAAAGAAGAAGTTTTATGGGATGATATTAAATGGATAAAGACAGATAGTGAAGAAATGACCTTTTGCAGGGAAAGCAGTTTCACGAAAAGGTTTCCTTTTAATGCGTTAGCCGATAGAGATGTAAAGACGGTAAAACAAATAATTGAAGAAAAGGCTTTCGATAAAAAAACTCCTATCAATCAAGAGGTGCCGAAAAAGACTGCTGTTTTATCCTAGCTCACTCGCGATCTTTAATATTCTCATCGTCCGTTATTCTTGCTTGTCGGCTGTGCTTGTTACAATTCCCTGTTCTTAACCTGTATAATTTCTGCTGCAATACTGATGGCTATTTCTTCTGGTGTCTGGCTTTTTATTGGTAGGCCGATGGGTGAGTGGATCGTGCTGAGCTTCGTTTTATCATAACCCTCGTTTTCGAATTCGTTGAACAGGATTTCGATTTTTTTCTGGCTGCCCATAAGACCTAAGTATTTAAAATCTTTGTTCAATAGGGCTTTTAAAGCGATTGCATCTGTTCTAAATCCAATAGTCATTATAACTACATAAGTGTTATCGCCAGCAGCAATAAGATCTTCCAGTAAAGAATAATTTGAGACTCTATGCTTCTCATGTGCATATTCGTTTTGTTCTAACGTATTCAGGCTTTCTCTTTCGTCGTATACGGTGATGTAGAAATCCATTGTGCTCATCAACCTGCTTAATGCGAGTGAACAATGGCCTCCTCCAATTATGTATAACTTGTTGTGGTAGCCGGTCTTTTCTTCGTATAGCCAATCGTCCTCATGTAAGAGGGAAAAGGTGAAATTATTATTAGGGGGTTGAGTGCTGAATGATAGTCCTTCTGGTGACAATTTTAATGAACCGTTTTGATTAGCGTCGAGTGAATTAATCAGCTCGTTTATACTATCGATATCACCTGGTTGCACGGGGTATAATAAAACCGTTTGCTCTCCTGAACAGATCATTCCACTCCTGTTCTTTGCAACGCTCTTATCGTGGATTTGTTTTTTAATCGTTGTTTCAGCTTGTTGATTTTGTAGTTGGTCCTTCGCCATTTCAACCAGCTTATGTTCCATAATTCCGCCTCCGATTGAACCTTGCATAATGCCCCGTTCGTTTACTGCCATGCAGAAGCCTTGCCTTCCGGGGCTGCTGCCTTTACTTTCAAGCACGTACAATAAAATCGTACTTAGGCCTGATTGCAAATTGGAGGTTATAAACTTCCAAACGTTTATTTTATTATTCATGAAAGGTGGATGGAAAAATTAGTGTTGGGCTGCATTGCTGAGTAAAGATAAAACAGTACAAGAGTGCGACGCAAGTAAAGCTTAATAGTAGTAATATAGATCAGCTCAAAAAACTTTATGCATTGCTATTATCAGCTACTTCCAAATCTTTTGCCGTTGCAAGATGAGCGTTAATTGCCTCGGGATACAGGTTCAACAAAACTCTTTCGGGAGTCATAGGAGCGGCAAAAGGTACGACGGCAGCGGGATTGAAAGCTTTGATAGCATTTCGCAAAGCAAAGAAAGTTCCGATGCCATACATTAAGGGTGGCTCGCCAACGGCCTTCGATTTAAAGATGGCGAGATTGTCGGCATCAGTTTGTAAAAAATGAACGTCGATATTTTTTGGAGCAGAATAAATATCGGGCACCTTGTAAGTTGATAAAGCATTTGATTTTAAAATGCCTTTCTCGTCGTAGATCAATTCCTCCATCGTCATCCAGCCAATGCCTTGCACAAGACCGCCTTCTATCTGACCGAGATCAATTGCTTTGTTCATGCTTTGTCCAAAGTCGTGTACGATCTTAACCGCGTCAACAGTGTAAATACCACGAAGGCAATCAACGGTTACGGTAGTAATTGCAGTGCCATAAACATGATAAGCGAAAGGATGCCCTTTCTCTTTTACCTTATCGAAATTGATGATGGGTGTTGCATAATGTGCATGCTCAGAAAGGCTAACGCGTTTTGTAAAAGCTGTAGCAACTAAAGCATTCCAGTTAATGGTAAGTTCTTTGCCCTTGTGTACCATTTCATTTTGTAACGAGATGTTATCTTCTGTTGTCTCCAAGACGTCGGCAGCTACTTTTTTTAGCCTTGTTAAAATTGCAGTGCATGCCATCTCAACTGCTTTACCGTTAAGATCGGCAGTGGCACTTGCTGCAGACGGAGATGTATTAGCAATGCGAAAAGTACTTGTTGAATGAACCTTAATACGTGATGGATTGATGGAAAAAATAGTAGCAGCTACCTGCAGCATTTTGGTATTAACTCCCTGCCCCATTTCAACAGCACCTGTACTTATAGCAACGCTGCCATCGGTGTATACATGCACCAATGCTCTTGCCTGGTTCATCATTGTATTGGTGAAAGAAATACCAAAACAAACGGGCATAAAAGACATACCTTTTTTATACAGCTTGTTGCGTTGGTTGAAGCTTTCTAATTCGCCGTTAATACTATCAACATCATAAAGTGCTTCTGCTTGGTTCCAGCACTCATTTGCTTCGCTTACGGCTTTTTGTCCATAAGAAAATTCATCGCCTGTTTGTAATAAATTCTGCTTTTGAATTACTGATGCAGGCACGCCTAACTCCTCTGAAGCTTTAGCAATTGCTGATTCAATTACAAACATACCCTGCGGTCCGCCAAAGCCACGAAACGCAGTATTCGACGGAAGATTCGTTCTGCAGCTATAGCCGGTAACCTTTACGTTCGGTATAAAATAACTGTTGGTGCTATGGAACATGCTGCGCTCTAAAACAGCCGGAGAAAGATCAGCACAAGCACCTGCGTTTTGGTATAAGGATGCTTCGTAAGCAACTATCTTTAAGTCTTTGTTCAAACCGATTTTAAAGTCGGATGAGTAGGGGTGACGCTTACCTGTCATGCGAAGATCTTCCATCCTGTTCAACGAATACTTCACGGGCTTACGAACATGGTAAGCAGCTAAAGCACATAAGCATCCCCACAAAGTTGCCTGGTCCTCTTTGCCGCCAAAGCCACCGCCAAGGCGTGTTACATCAACTTCAATCTTGTGCATCGGGACGCCCAATACAACAGCTGCATGTCGTTGCACTGCTGTTGGTGCTTGCGTAGATGAATAGAGTTTAATTACATTATCTTCTGCAGGTACAGCATAAGCGCCTTGCGTTTCAATGTATAAATGTTCCTGCCCGTTGGTCTCCGTGATGCCTTCAAAAACATAGTCGCAAAGTGGCCATGTTTTGTCTGTATCTCCTAAGTTAAATGTTCTTGGGCTTACTATCAGGCTACCGTTTGCTTTAGCTTTACGCGGATCAGTAACAACTTCAAGCGGATCAATTTCTATCTTAATTTTTTTGATTGCCTTTTGCGCAACCTCCGCACTTATGGCTACTACAAAGGCAACCGGCATTCCTGCAAAATCAACTGTTGTTTCTGCAAGCAAAGGTTCATCGGGTACAATGCCGCCGATCTGGTTGGCTCCGGGTACATCTTTATAAGT
>JAQBNN010000299.1 GCA_028288505.1 Segetibacter sp.
GCGAAACATTAAGATCTTAATTACGCCTATTGCATTTTGGGGTAACGGCTATCCTGAAAGAGATGAAAAGACAAAGGGATTTTCGAGTATATATCCCAAACAGAAAGCGCTTGTAAACGATACAGCAATACTTGCACAGGAGAATAATTTGAAACAGATTTTTAAACATGTAAACCCTTACACTAAACTTACATACGGCACCGATACTCACGTAATTGCCATTGAAATAAATAATGAAACACATAATAGCTGTCCTAAAGAAAAAGTGACCGAGTATGTCAACCGCATGGCCGCCGCCGTAAGAAGCACGGGATGGACAAAGCCCGTTTTTTATAACATAAGCGAATCGTCAACCTATGCTGACGCTGTGGCTAAAGCCAATGTAGACGGCCATAGCTTTCAATGGTATCCTACAGGTCTTGTTGCAAACAGAACGTTGCAAGGCAATTATCTTCCTAATGTAGATGTTTACAAAATTCCTTTTGGAGATACTATTCCTGCTTATCGAAACAGGGCAAGGATGGTTTACGAGTTTGATGCAGGAGATGTTTTGCAACCAATCATGTATCCTGCAATGGCCAGAAGTTTTAGAACAGCGGGCTTTCAATGGGCTACTCAATTTGCTTATGATCCTTTAGCTACTGCTTATGCAAATACTGAGTACCAAACGCACTATGTAAACCTTGCTTACACGCCTTCAAAAGCTATCAGTCTTTTAATTGCTTCAAAGGTTTTTCATAAAGTGCCGCGTCTTAAAAGCTATGGCGCCTATCCAGCCGATACAACGTTTGATGTATTTCGTGTAAGCTATAAAAATGCGTTAAGTGAAATGAATGATGATGAAGAATTTTATTACTCTAATACTACAACTTCAACTCCTAAAAATATTACTAAGCTTAAGCATATTGCCGGTGTTGGCAATTCCCCAGTTGTTAGTTACAATGGTACCGGTGCTTATTTTTTAGATAAGCTAAACGATGCCACATGGCGCCTTGAAGTAATGCCCGATGCTCTGTTTATAAACGATCCTTTTGGAAAAGCTTCACCTAAAAGAGAGGTAGCACGCATTGTATGGCAAGAACAACTTATGCAGGTTATGCTTCCGGGTTTAGGTAATGAGTTCAACATTAAGGCAGTTAATAATGGTAATAGTTACGCTACCACAGCAAGTGGTAATAGTTTCAAAATCACTCCCGGCAAATACCTGTTGTATAGAACGACTAATGCTAATGATTTCTCATTGTTTCCTGCATCAATAAAGGAGTTTGTTGCACCAGCATCTTCATCAAACGAACCCCTTGTTATTCATAATCCCTTTGCGGAGGTGAGCAATGGAAAGTCATTTCCGATAAGTGCAAAAATCATTGGCGTTGATAGTGCCGATAAAATAAGTATTGAGTTGCGTACCTCTTCAAACAAGTGGAGAACGCTTTCAATGCAAAGGAAAGCTGGGCACGATTACAGTGCTGATGTTCCTGCAGAGATGGTTTCACCAGGCACGTTAAACTATCGCATTGTTATACAAAAGCCTGACAAAAGTTTTGTTGTTTTCCCAGGCAATCATAAAGGCGATCCATATGCCTGGGATGCTTACATAAATGAATCTTACGAGGTGCACGTAGCACTGGACAATGCGCCGATTCAACTTTTTAATCCCAAAATCGACAGGAATACCTTGATGTTATACAACACCGATTGGAGAAATAACAATGTGCAATACCTAACATCGAATCGCCCGGGTCAACTCGTTTTAAAAGCAACTGTTGGTAAGCCTACAGCTAACAGCATAATAGGCTTTCATACTTTTATCGCTGATAAAATTAGCGGACGAAAAACGGAGGTTACAGCAGCAGATAAAATTATAATCAGGGCGAGAACCGACAGTGCTCCTACGCAATTACGCCTTGCGTTTATCACTGCTGATGCCGCTGCTTTCGCTGCTAACATTACGCTTACAAACAGTTTCCAGGACATTGAGATTCCAATCACCAACTTTAAACACGACTCTTCGTTGCTCTTGCCCCGGCCTTACCCCGGCTTTCTTCCGCTCTGGTTTAAAACAAGTGCCGCCGGTAGTTTTAAGTTGAGTGAATTAGACAAAATGGAGATCACATTTGGTAACAATTTTTCCCCCGCAAGCCTTAATAAACCTGTAAGTATAGAAATAGAATATGTTGAGTTAGTAAAAAGTAAATAGAAGCGCTGGCATAACTGCCAATGAAAAGTTTTCTTTGTTACCAACTTTTGTTTTTCAATTAAACATCGTTGTGTCACTCACTTGTACATTTTGTTCTTTATGCAACAGCTAATGTAGAGTGGTGATTTTTATTCACGTCTCCACATAATCATAGTAGCTATTAGGTTGGGAGAACGATTTTGCATTTAGCGTTATCAGAATTAAGCTACATTTACCCTTTAACTATTTTTAGAATTTATGTTGTATTCAATGACGGGCTTTGGAAGAGCGGAGCAGGCAGTAGGTGATAAAGTATTCTTAGTGGAAGTGAAATCATTAAATGGTAAGCAGTTCGATCTTCGTATTACAATTCCTCCTTTATTAAAACCTTTTGAATTTGATATACGCAATGCTTTGCAGGATAAGTTGCAGCGTGGAAGTGTTGAATGTATCATTTATCTAAAACAAAACGGATCGGCTAAACCTGTTACCATTAATACAGAATTAGCAAAAGCATATTTTCAACCAATAGCGGAACTATCAAAAGATCTTGGGCTAGAAACGAGCACTGTTCTTAGTGCATTGCTAAAACTTCCCGAAGTAATTACACCATCGAATGAGGTGTTGACTAAAGAAGAGTATGCAGCTTTTGAAGGTGTATTAACTAGCGCCATAAATCAATTAAAACAACACCGCGAGGAAGAAGGCAAATCATTGGAAGGTGAGTTGCAGTTGCGCATAAAGAATATCCTACACAACCAGGAGGTGATTGATAACCTTGCGCCAAAACGACAGCAAAAAATACGGGATGGCTTGCAAAAGGTTTTAGAAGATAACCTTGGTAAGGATAACTACGACACAAACAGGTTGGAGCAGGAACTGATTTACTACATAGAGAAGATTGACATAACCGAAGAGCAGGTACGCTTAAGAAACCACTGCGACTACTTTACAAGCATTTTGAACGAGAAAGACGAGAGCAAGGGTAAGAAACTTTCTTTCATAATGCAGGAGATAGGCAGGGAAATAAATACAACCGGCTCAAAAGCTTATGATTCAGATATTCAAAAATCGGTGGTATTAATGAAAGATGAACTGGAGAAGGCGAAGGAGCAGGTATTGAATGTTTTATAATTAAATGCTCGGTAAAACTTTAGTTTGAATAACGGTGAAGCTGGTAGGCTTTAGAATATTATTTTGATGCCCGGGGAAGGCGCTGCGTAAAGATAAAAAGTACAAGAGTGCGACGCAAGAATGATTAATAGTACTATAACAGCTCGTACCCAAAACATTCTTTTAAAAATTGTCCAGCCGTCTATCTTTGCAATAAACATCACGAATTGAAGCATTACTTTATTATACTGTTGGTTTTTTTATCGGTAGCGGGCTGCAAGAAGATTGACATTTACGAGAAAACTTCGGCCTTTGCAAAACACGAATGGAGAAGCCAGGACAGGCGTTCGTTTACTTTTGCCATTGAAGACACCACAAGCCTTTACAACATTTTTCTAGTGCTTCGTCACGAAGACGCTTATAACTATAATAATATTTGGGTAAACATAGCCGTGATAAGTCCTCGTGATACGGTGGCTACACGTCGTGAGTTTATACTCGCTAATAATAACCAGGGTTGGTTAGGCAGCGGAATGGACGACATTTACGAACATCGCATTCCGTTTAGTTATGCTCCTGCAAAATTGCAAAAAGGCCCGTATACTTTTACGCTTAAGCAGGATATGCGTGAAGACCCGTTGGAGCATATTTTAAATGTGGGAATAAGAGTGGAGAAGGCTAAATAAGCAGCATGAGTATTTTAAAACCAAAGAAAATCAGTACCATCATTTTTGTTTACTGGTTCCTTTTGCTGTACATAATTGCGGTGCTGGTGTTTTGGTTTATCTCGCTTAACAAGCAAAATCACCAAATGGCCGACTTGCTAATAAATGAACTGAAGCTTGACGATCCTTTCTACCAGGTAAAAGCGGATAAGATCTTAGACGCAGAGAGACGAAAAATAGCGCAATACATTGGGGAGGGCTCCACTTTTTTGGCGCTTATTTTACTCGGTGCTGTGTTTGTTTATCGCGCTACCAGAAGACAACTACGACTCTCGCAACAGCAGCAAAATTTTATGATGGCTGTTACCCACGAACTGAAAACACCTATTGCGGTTACGCGGCTAAACCTTGAAACCTTACAGAAAAGAAAGCTTGAAGAGGCGCAACAGCAAAAGCTGATCGGTAATACATTACAGGAAGTAAGCAGGCTGAATTCTTTGTGCAATAATATTCTTTTAGCAAGCCAGCTTGATGCTGGTTCGTACAAGATAAGTAAGAACGAAGTGAACCTGAGTGAAGTGGCAGAAAGAAGTGTTGCTGAGTTTGTGCAAAGGTTTTCGCAACGGAAGATAACTGCTGAAATTGCAGAAGATGTATTTGTAGTGGGTGAAGAATTGTTGCTTCAAATGCTGGTTAATAATCTTATTGAGAATGCAACTAAATATGGTGGACGCGAAGGAGAAATACGCGTTCTTTTGGAAGCACAAAGGGGTAAGGTGATCTTAGTTGTAAAAGACCAGGGAACGGGCATTGCAGATGACGAAAAAGAAAAGGTTTTCGAAAAGTTTTACAGGATCGGTAATGAAGAAACCCGAACAGCAAAAGGTACGGGACTGGGTTTATACTTATGCAAACGAATTGCAGACGATCACAACGCGAAGATAGAGGTGACAGATAACAAACCTAAAGGAGCCATTTTTACAGTAACATTTAAAACGTAACCAGTGGTAAGACCTAATAGTAAAGCCAACATATTATTGGTAGAAGATGAAGAAAATCTTCACGAAGCACTTAAGCTTAATCTTGAGTTGGAGCAGTATGAAATTACTTCTGCCTACGATGGTAATGAAGCTTTGAAGGCTATTAAAGATGAATACTTTGACCTTATCATTTTAGATGTTATGCTTCCTAACGTAGATGGGATTACGGTAGCAGAAACAGTTCGGCTACAAAATAATGAAGTGCCAATTTTAATGCTGAGCGCAAAAAATACCAGTGCCGACAGGGTATTAGGTCTTAAAAAAGGCGCAGACGATTACCTTACAAAACCTTTCAACCTTGAAGAACTTTTGCTACGTGTTGATAAACTAATACTGAAGAATAAAAAGCTACTTGATAAAGAAACGATAGGTGATACTTATGAATTTGGAAACAATAAAGTAGACTTTAAAGCACAGGAAGCAACAACATTTAATAAGAAGAATATCCAATTGAGCAAGAAGGAAGTAATGCTTTTAAAGCTTCTTATCGAGAATCGAAATGAAGTAGTCACACGTGAAAAAATACTACAATCAGTTTGGGGCTACAACGTTTATCCTACAACGCGAACCATAGATAATTTCATCCTGAATTTTAGAAAGTATTTCGAAAAGGACAGCCGAAACCCTCACTTCTTTCATTCTGTTAGAGGTGTCGGGTATAAGTATAGTGAATAACAGAAATGGTATTTTGTCTTTGTTCAATCCGCTATTGTTTAATCTCGTATTTCCCGCTCTTATATTTGCGCAATGATCACCCTTTGTTTTGATTTTGGAAATACACGCCTGAAATGTGCAGTTTTTGAAGGCCGGCAGCTTAAGGAACTTTTAGTTTTGAAAGACGACTCTGTAGAAACCGTTGAGGCCTTCATCCGCCAGTACAATCCGCAGAGAACAATTTTATCGTCCGTAATAAATCATAACAAAGAGATCGAGGACCTTCTAAAAGCCACTACAGCTTTTCATCTGTTGTCGTACGAAAGCAAATTACCTTTTACAAGTCCTGTAGGTAAACCGCATACAATTGGGGCAGATCGGCTTGCAATGGTTTGTGCGGTTATAGACCTCTATCCGAAAAATCATAACCTTGTTATTGGCTTAGGCAGTTGCATAACCTACAACTTCGTAGATAAGTACCACCAGTTTATTGGGGGCAGCATTTCTCCTGGTATGGAGATGCGTTTTAAAGCTTTAGCACACTTCACTGCAAAGCTTCCTGTAGTAGAAGCTGACTGGAATTTTCCTTTGCTTGGCTACGATACAAAAACAAATATTCAGAGTGGTGTGATACTAGGCATGGCCAAAGAAATTGATGGTATAATAGATTTATATAAAGAAAAGTTTAACAACTTTAACGTCCATTTAACCGGGGGTGATACAAGCTTTTTGGGTTCCCTGCTTAAAAACCAGATATTTGCCGACCCTGACTTAATATACAAAGGACTTTATGCGATTAGTGAGTACAACTTTAAAACCAAAACATAGCGTAGCATTTTTACTTCTTCTTGGAACTATCAGCGCCACAGCCCAACAGAACTCTCCTTACTCGAGGTATGGATTAGGCCTTGATGCAAATGTCCAGAACATCGTAAATAAAGGAATGGGAGGCTTTTCGAGTGCCTATGTTGATGCGCAAAGTATCAACTTTACAAATCCTGCGAGCTATAGTGGCTTAAGATATGTTACCTACGATATCGGTGTAGGTCTGCAGAACACCACCTTAAAAAGTGCCACTCCTGTAAATAAATATTCCTCTACAAACGTTAGCCCCTCTTATGTACACCTTGGCTTCCCCATTAGCCAAAAAGGAAAGATGGGCCTTGTGTTTGGACTGAAGCCTGTAAGTACTGTCAGCTATTCAATTGTTGACCGGCGCC